>NZ_JBFLUG010000212.1:0-8701 GCF_041008525.1 Parafrankia sp. FMc2
TACACCCTCAGCCCGATGCAACCGGCGGATCTCCGCCCAGTCCTCCACCTTCAGCACCCCTCCTACCTCAGCAGGGGGTCAACTTTCGCGGCCCCCCAGGGGGTCAGTTTTCCGGAGGCTGCGACAAGTCCCAGCCGTCGTGGTGATGGTCGTGGATCGCGCGTAGCGCTGGGCGTGGGATGGATGCTGGCAGCGCCTGCTGCGCGGTGCGTCCGCCGTCCCAGAACGTGGTGATCTGCCGTCCGGCCTCGGTGGCGGCGATCCGCAGCCAGCCAGGGCCGTGGGGGGTCATTACCGGTCGGCCGAGAGTTCGTCCGGCGAAGCCCCACGCTTCCTTAGCCCGGGTCCGGTCGACCGCGACCCGGAGGGCGGCGCTGGCGCGGTCGTGCGCTGCGCGCATGCGGGTGACGGTGTCTGCGCCGCTCGGCGGCGGCCACATCAGCGTGCCTGCGGCGTTAGCGCTTCAGGGAGTGCGGGAGCGCGGAGGACGGTCTCGCGCGCTGTGACGGCGAGTACGCCCTGGGTCTCGGCACTCAGGCCGAGGCGGTTCCAATGGAAGATCACATGGTGGGCGAGGAGGTCGCGTAGCCCGCGGCGCAAGGTCCCGGCGTACGCGGCCTGTCCAAGGGCCCGACCGGCATCGTGAAAGGCGCTGGCCCAAGTTCCCAGGTTGGCCAGCGGTCGGTCCGAGCCGAACAGGTCACCTGCCGGGTCCGTGTCGGCGGTCAACAGCCTGCGCAGAGCGGCGGCGAGGGTTCGGACCTCGGTGGTGGTGGGTGCTGTGGCTGGCGGAGGGCGCAGGTGGCTGACACGGTCGAAGACGTCACCGCGCTCGTACCAGTCCAGGCCAGCGGCGCGCAGCAGCGTGACGATCAACAGCACCGACAGCTCGCGGCGGCCGAGACGCGGCGGGGTCCTGCTGGTGATCTCAGTGTGTAGGCGGCCGAGAATGTGGCCGCTGTCGGCGGCGAACAGCCGGTGCGCGACTTCGGCACCGACCTCGCCGCCGAGGGCGTACTCCTCGGGCTCGTAGATCCCTTCCGCCCAGGCTCGGATCGCACCGGCCGCGGTCAGGCCGTCGAAGGCGGGGCGGAGAGCGGCACGGAGATCTGCCACGGACGTGCCGCTGGCCGGGGAAAGCCGGAGCCGCCAGTCGGGCGTCTTGCGCACGAACCACCAGGAACCGGCGACGCCGCTGGCCTGGGTGCGGCGCAGCACGGGTAACAGGTGGGTCGCTGCGGCTGTCTCCGAGTCCGCTGGGTCGGGAAATGTGACGCGTACCTGGAAGCAGGCGGCGGCTTGGTCTGTGATCGTGGCGCGTCCTGCTGCCTGGTAGGTGGCGACGGCGTCGGCGAGATGGTCGGGATGCATGGCGGCGTGGGCGGCGGCGGTGGGTAGCGGCATGCCGGCAAGCACCGCGAGTACGGCCTGTTCGGTGCCAGCGGCGGTCAGTGGATCAGCAGGCATGTGTCCCATCCGGTGACCGGGGCGCCGGCGGCGACGCTGTGGAGGACGAGGGCGAGGCCGGCGTCTCCTTCGAGCAGCCCGTCACCCCGCCCGCTGGTGGAAAGGGCGGAGAACAAGAGGGAGGCGGCGAGTGCCGGGAGATGATGATCGAGGATGTCGGTGGTGGTGTCGGCGGCGGCGCGGGCGACGGTTTGGTAGAGCCCGGCCCATCCGTGGCACAGCCCGGCGTCGGTGAGGTGGGCGAGCTGGGTGGAGTCGGTCAGGCAGGCGGCGAGCGCTTGTTCGGCGGCGTTCTGGCGGGCGGTGTCACCGGTGGCGAGGCCGGCGAGTTGGAGGGCGCGGGCGATCCCGGGGGTGCCGTAGCACCAGCTCGGGCGGCCGGGGCCAGGCTGGGCCGACGCTGAGGTGTGCTGGTCGGCGCGGGTGATCCACTGTGGCCAGAATGGGCCGCCGGGGCTGTCTTGGCGCCATCGGTCGTAGAAGGCGCACAGCCTGTTGATCGCGTCGGTCTGGCCGTCGACGCGTATCCCGGCGCGGGCGGCGAGTGAAAGCAGGGCCAGCGGGCCGGCAGCGCCGTGCGCCATACCGAGGTTGGCGTGCCCGCCGGCGAATTTGGCAGATTTGCCCTGGGATGGGTCGTGGCTGCACCACCAGCCGGGTAGTTCCTTTCCGCTGACGTGGAGGGGTGTGGTGAGGCGGACGAGGTAGGTGAGGATGCGGCCGAGGGCGTCGTCGCCGGGGGCGTGGGTGAGGAGGTGGGCGCCGATGCCGGTCAGCCCGTTGATGACGTCGTATTCGGTGAACCGTCCCGGTTCACCTCGGTCGATGCGGGCGTTGGCGGCGTCGATGCGGCGGTGGGCGATGGTGGCGACGGCCTGGTCGAGCGCGGTGCGCGCCGTGGTGTAGCGGAGGGTCTGTCCAGCGGCGGTGTGAACGGCGAAGGCGACCGCTGGCGCACCGGCGAATAGAGAGCTGTTCCTTGCCACGCTGACGTGGCCGGCTGTGGTCGCTGTAAGCCACGTCTGGACGGACTCCCACCCTGCGCCGGCGTGCGCTCGTTCGGCGTGCAGGAGGGCGATGCCGGCCGCTCCGTCGGCGAGCGACTGCGCGGTCTGCCAGAGTTCACCGCGGGCCGGAATGGTGAGGCGGGTGGCGAGGCTAACTGCTGTGGCGGCGGCCTGATTGCGGTAGATCATGAGACGGTCGCCTCGGTGGTCGCGAGGGCACGTTCGGCCGTGGCTCGGGCGAGAGCGATGCAGGTCTGTTCGGCTGCTGGGTTCAGGCCGAGGGTTCGGACGGTGTGCAGGTGCAGCAGCGAGGCCAGGGCCTGGTCAGGCGGGCGCTGCGCGGCGAGGGTGTCCCGGTAGGCAGCCAGCGCTGTGGCCCGCGCCTGCCAGGCGGACATCACAACGTCGGTGCCGGGCACGGCGCGCAGATGAGCGAAACCATCTGCCGGGTCAGCGAGGCGCAACGCGATGGCGCGTTCCGCCCGTGGGACGCGGGCGGGCTTATGAGGCAGTACGTCACGAAGCCATCGCATCCCGGGGGAGGACGCGCCGGAGAATGCGATGGCCATGTCGACCAGGCCGGCGACGGTGACCGCTTCGATAGGCAGACGGGCACGTGCGGCGAGACGGCGGGCAGCGAGAGCGGCGGCGGAGTCGGCGCTGAAGACGGCTTCGGCGGCGGTCATCGCCGGGCCGTAACCGTAGCGGCCGGTTTCCGGTTGGTAGGTGTCGAGGTGGAGGTGGGACAGCAGTCCGGCCTCGCGCTGTGCCGCGGCCCAGGTTCCCAGCCGGGCCGTCAGCCCGCAGCCGCCGGGTTCAGTACCGGCGAGGCGTAGCCGCAGGTGGGGCTCGGTGTCGCGGTACGGCAGGAACCACCACGCGGGCGGGTTGGGCCACTCGTCCAGGAGGTCGTCGAGGTGGGCGAGTAGTTCGGTGATCCGGTCGGGGTGGCCGTAGAGCCGGGCCGACAGCCACAGCGACACGCCGGGTAGCTGAGCATCCGTCCGAGTCGTGGGCACGGTTGCTGCGAGGCGTTCCGGTGCCGGCCCCGGCAGCGGTACGGCGGTGGTGGCCAGTGGGATGACCAGTTCGTGGGCGTGGCCGTCGAGCCAGCCGAAGGCTTCCGGGGCGGCGTCCTCGTCGAGGCGGGCGGAGCCGTGGCGGTGCAGGTGATCGCGTAGCAGGGCGAGGTGGGCGTCGACGTGCAGGTTGAGGCGCAACCGGTTGTCGGTCTCGACGAGCTGGACCCGCGTGGGTACCGGGATCGCGCCGCCCCGGCAGGCCAGTGCCTCGCGGCATTCCTTTGCAGACGCGGTGCGGGCGGGCAGGTCGGCCGCTGTGAGGTTCCAGCGGGCCGGGGCGAGCACGGTGCGCCGATGGACGAGCCGGGGCAGGAACGGCAGGCCACTGGCGGTGCCCCAGGAGAACGGGATGGAGACGGCGACGCGGGCGGTGGGCAGCTCGCACAGGAACCGTGCCAGCGGATGGGCATGGTACCGGAACTCCACTGCATGCGCGGCGGACGGCTCGACGAGGCGTCGGTCGGGCAGCGACACCAGGTAAAGCCCTTCAGCGTCGGCCCCGATGGCCAGGTCGGCCGGGCGCAGCGCGCCCGGACCGGCGTCATGATGCTCGGCGAGCGTGATCACCGTGTCGGTGAGCTGCGGCGATCGGGCCATGCCGACGGTGGCTGCGGGAAGCGGCGGACAGGACACCTGCGCGGCCGTCGCGCCAGCCCGCATGGTGGGCAGGGCGGCGTAGGTGCTGCGGAATTGGTCGAGAGACGCGGGATCGAGCAGGTGCAGGAAGCGGCCGGTGGTGGTCGCGGCGGCGCGTCCGCCTCCGGTGACCCGCAGGGCGAACAGGCCTCGCGACAATGCTGTCAGGTCGTTGGCGTGGACCTCGACGATGAGTTCGGCATGTGGCGGAACCCGGGCCGGTGCGGTGTCGCCGGCCAGGGCCGCGATGTCGGCGTCGCCGAGGCTTACTTCGATGGCGCCGTCCAGGGCCGCTCGCTGCGCGAGTGCGGCCAGGCGCTGATCGCGGGCCGCGTCCCCACCGGGGCGGTGGGAGCGTGTGGAGCCTCGGAAGGTGGCGGGCAGACCGAGGCCGGTGTCCGGGTTGACGGCCTCCAGCAGCGGGACGACGGCGGCGGGGCCGTAGCGTTCCAGGAAGGCTTCATGCCAGTTCGCCCACTCCGGGGGCACGGCGGACGGCCCTGTGAGCTGGGCGAGCGCCCTCGCGGCGGCGCCTGCCTCCTCAGCGACAGATCCTGGCAGGACCACCTCGGCGTTCAACACGAGGTCTACGTCGAGATCCTGGTCGGCGCTGGGAACGACGCGCCGCTGAAGTGCAGCTGCCTGCGTGCGCAGCGCGCGACGGTGCGAGGCGGAGCGCGAATTGTCGTGGTGGGTGAGCAGGTGTTGCAGGTCGCGGATCGTGCTGAGGCGGCCGGCGAGTGGGGGAAGGCCGTCGATCCGGGCCGCGGCCAGCTGGTCGGCGACCTCGCTGAGCGGATCGGTGATGGTCGTTGCCGGGCGTAGAGGCGTGTGCAGGAACCGGCGGCGGACCAACTCGATCACCATGGCCTCGATCCGGCCGGCAGCGGAAGCGGGTGCGTCGGCGGCGAGGCGAGCGACCAGCTCGGGGACGGGCAGCGAGCTGGCCGCGTGGCGCAACGCGGCTTCCACAGCCCGGGTGCGGCGCACCGACACCTCAACCACCGACTCCGGCCCGGCGTCGTGGCCGGACCGGACGACAGGGCCGGTGAACAGTCGGTCGCCGCGGGCGACCGGTAGCCCGTCGGCGGTGACCGGAAGCCGTCGCAGGAGCGTGTCGCACGCTTCCAGGTCGTCGGCGAGCGCGGCGAGCCAGCCGCCGCCCGGCCGGGCGTGAACCCGATGGTCGTCGCTGAGCCGGACGCGTGCCCGCGGGCCGAAACCCGCGGGCGCGACACCGGCGAACAGGCCGAACGGGGTGGCACGCCCGACCATCCGCGACACGTACCGGGCTGTCGCCGTGACAGCTCGACGGGCCGCCCGTCGATCGTGGCACTGCCCGTCGAGGATCGTCGCGACCCGTGCGGCCAGCGAAGGGCTGGCGAGCGTCATCGCGTCGGCGAACACGGGTCGTGCCCAGATGTCCCGCAGCCAATCCGTCCAGCCGGCTACGGCGCTGTCGGTGTTGTCGTCGAGGTCTGGCCATGGTGGCAGGCCGACATCGGTGGGGACCACCGCCATCCGTAGCAGCGGAACGTCAAGGCTGCGGTACATCACGCACCTCTCAGCGGCGGAGGATCAGTCCTGCTTGCAGCTGGTGCAGGCCGACGCGCAGGTCTTGCCGCAGTTGTCGCTGGTGGAACGCAGCAGCTCGGGGATGACAGGACCGCCGTCGACGATGTGGACGTCCAGGTCGTAGTCGCCGGCGAGGGGCAGTGGGGCTGGGGCTGTCGGGTGGGCAGGAGTCATGGCGATGTCCCTTTCCTCCGAGGGGTTGGTGGTGAGCCCGCCGCTGTGCTGGTCAGGGCCAGCTCAGGACGACGGTGCGGTGACGCTTGGCGATCACCCGGCCGGGTGGAAGCGCTGCGGCCGGAGTCGCGGCCGGGTAGACGCTGATCGTGGCCGGGGGCCCGTCGCGGTGGGCCCGGTCCCACGCCTGGACCTGCGTGACGACCAGGTCGGCGAGGCGGGCGGCGTCAGGGCCGTGGGCGTAGGCGCCGAACTCGAAGGTGTCGTCGCCGTCCTCGACCTTTCGCAGGGTGAGGTAGGCAAAGCTGCCCGCTTCCACGGCGGTGGGCGTGCCGATCGGTGAGACGGGGTCGACGAGTTCTCGCGCGGTCTGGGAGCGGGCGCGGGAGAGCAGGCCGTAGTTGTCGAGGGTGCCGGCCAGCCACAGCAGCAGCCCGTCGAAGGGTTCCATCCCGCCGAACCGCACTTGCGACCACGCCTCGACCCGTGGGGTGAGCAGGGCGGCTCGCAGTGCGGCGGTGTCGAGTTCGGGTATCTGCTCGTCGAACCGCAGGCCGACGTCAGCATCGTGGAGCGGGACGAGGCGTTCGGGGTGGGCGCCGTCGCCGCGCACGGGTACGAAGCCGGCCATCTGGTGGTCGAGGCTGACCAGAGTGCCGTCGCGGGGTGTGAGCGCGACCGTCCGGCTCAGTCCCCGCATCCGCAGGGGCACGATGATCCGGCCGTCCGGGGCGAGTTGATCGGTCCAGGCGGGTGGGATGTCCCAGGCGCCCGCGGTGACGATGATCCGGTCGTAGGGGGCCTGCTCGGGGGCCCCGTGCTCGGCGTCGGCCAGCACGACGTGTACCTGGTCGTAGCCTGCCGCTGCGAGGCAGTGGTGGGCTCGTTCGGTGACGTCGGCGTCGATGTCCATGGTGGTCACTGCGCCGGTCGGGCCGACGAGTTCCGCGATCAGGGCGGCGTTGTAGCCCCCGGAGCCCACTTCGAGTACCCGCATGCCGGGGCTGATTCCGGCCTGTTCGAGCATCGTTGCCTGAAGCCACGGGGCGGAGACCGAGCTGACTGTCACGCCGTTCTGGTCGTGCTTGGTCCGCACGATGTCGTCGGTGTAGGCGTCCTTCAGCGAGACCTCGGGAGCGAACAGGTGCCGCGGCACCGTACGGAACGCTGCCTCGACCTCCTTCGTTCTGATCGAGCCCTCCGCGATGAGGTCGTCCACGAGACGGGCCCGTAGATCCTCAGCGCGCGCTTCCCCGTCGGCTCCGGGTGGTTGTTGTTGCCCGGGCATGTCGCTCACACGGTTCTCCCTCCTGCGATGTCGGTGATTGGTTTCAGTCCCAGGTGATCAGGAGCTGGGCTGATGGTTTCGTGAGGAGCCGTCCGGCCGGCGCCGAGGCGCGGCCGGCATCGGTGGGGTAGACGCGGATGGTGGGGTCCGGGCCACCGCGCCGCTCGGCGTCCCACACGCGGACGTCGTGGGTGAGCAGGTCGGCAAGCCGGTACCGGTCGGGGCCGTACGCGATGACACCGATCTCAACCCCGGTCCCGCCCGTTGGGGTGAAGGCCAGGTAGGCGAGGCTGTCGTCCGACCAGCAAGCAGAGACCTCGCCGGGCGCTGCGGGCGCGAGCAGTTCGGTTCCGGCGGAGGCGTCGGTGCCGTGGAGCCGGCCGTAGGTGGGCTGCACAATGGCCAGCCACAGGTCCAGGCTCGGCAGGTCATCTGCGGAGGGGGAGAGGGATACCCCGGTGGAGTGGGTGTGGCGCGGCCCACTGATCGCGTCGCGGAGCGCGTCGGTATCAGCGTCCTGGCCGTCGTCGAAGTCAAGGTGGACCCCGTCGGCCAAGCGGATCATCCGAGGCGAGGAGACACGGGCCCCGGCACCCTGGAGACGGACGAAGCCGTACGGCCGCATCGAGTCCGAGGTCAGAACCTCGCCGTCCCAGGTGAACGCGACGGTGCGCAGCAGGCCTCGTAGCTGCAGCGGGATGACGATGCGTCCGCCGGTGACGAGCTGGGCGGTCCAGGCCCGCGGGATGTCGGGTGCGTTGACGGTGACGACGATCCGGTCGTAGGGGGCGCGGAGCGGGAACCCGAAGTACCCGTCGTTGATCAGCGCCGTGACGTCGGTGTAGCCGGCTTTGCCCAGGCAGGCGTGGGTCCGGTGGACTACGGACTGGTCGATGTCGATGGTGGTGACGTGGCCGGTAGGCCCGGTCAGCTCAGCCAACAGGGCAGCGGTGTAGCCGCCGGAGCCGATCTCCAGGATCCGCTGACCGGGTTCGACCCGGAGCTGCTCGAGCGTCGCCGCGACGGTGGAGGGCCGTGACACCGCGCTGAGCGGTGCTCCGTAGACATCCCATTTCGTGACGACGACGTCGTCCTTGTAGGCCTCTTCGGTGGAGGCGTCGGGCAGGAACAGGTCCCGGGGCACGGCCCGCAACGCGGCCACGACCGGGGCGGAGACGGGCTCCTTCGCCAGGACCATGTCGATCATGGCCGTGTGCAGAGCCTGTCACGATTTTGGCTCTGGCGCACATTCGGTGGTGACGATGTGTAGCCGATGCAGATGCGGCGACGATAGTGGGCGAATCCCGTTCAATCCGGGCAACTGCCAGCACCCTGGCGCCCGTGGCTGCGCGTCGAACCCGCCAGTCACCACAGAGGCGACGCCCCAGAATGTCCGTATTGCCAAGCGCTTCACCACGCCTGGCAGGTCGCACGAATGCTAACCGTCCGTCACCACCGAATGTGCACCAGAG
>NZ_JBFLUG010000213.1:0-8664 GCF_041008525.1 Parafrankia sp. FMc2
CCACCTCGTCGCCCTCGTCCGCGCCGGCGCCGTCTTCGAAGCAGGCCAGCTCGTCGAACGACCCACCACCACACCCGTCACCCAAGCCGCCTAACGATCATCACCCACAAGTCTTGACTATTTCTCCGCGATCTCGCGCCGGGCGGTCTCCTGCGGGTACTCGCCCTCCTCCATGCCCCCACCGGGGATCTCCCAGGTGTCGTCACGGTAGGTGGGCTGCACCAGCAGGACCCGGCCGGTGGCGTCGTAGAAGACCGCGCCGGCGCCGGCGATGACGCGCGGCAGGCTCGCGTAGTACTCAGCGGCAGGCAGAGGCGCAGACATGCGCGATGACGGTACGGGCCTCCGGCCGACCCCGAGGGGCGGAGGCACTCATGCAGCCAGCCACGGCTGGAGTGCGCCGGGCCCGGCCCCCGCTGGCTGGCGGCCCGGCGCACGTGATCACGATAGGTCAGTCGGCGAGACCACGGTGTTGATTCTCCGTGCCCTGATCAGCAGCAGCCGGCCGGCGGCCGGATCCGAAGACGCCCCTGGGGTCAGGCGGGGTCCTGCTCGTCGTCCCAGGCGGGCCAGTCGCCCTCGTTGAGGTCGGCGGCCTCCCGGGCTCGCCCGTCAAAACCGCTGCGCGCGGTGTCGGAGTCGGGGCGCTCCCAGGCTGCCCGGGTGATCCGGTCGGAGGCCTCGTGGTCCATCGGTGTCGGCTTGCCCATGACAAACAGCTCCCTGCGATCTCGAATCGAGCCCCGGTATCGCCACGAGGCGGGCGGACCTGGCCACGACCGGCGCGACCAGGCTGTGTGCCCAGGGATGCGATGCCAGGCCGCAGTCGTCGTTCGCTGCGCTGGTGCCGCGGGCGAGCTCCGAGTCGGGCACTACCTCGTTGGCAGCTCGCAAGGTAGGACCACCGTAGCGCGCCCGCTCAACCGACGCGGGCCGCGCGGACCCATGAGCTTCAGCGATCCCAGATCCGAACGGTCTCGCCGGTTCGCAGCGGCTTGTCGTCGGGGCCCTTCAGGTGCGAGTTGATCCAGATCGGGCGGTGCACGCCGCGGGAGGGGTACCACTGCTGGCGCCAGTGGCCGCGCACCATCCAGCGGCAGGTGTACTCGCGGGCCTCGCCCGCATCCGCGGGCGCGCCCTGGTCTCGGGAGGCGCGGCGCAGGTGGATCAGGCGTACCGGGCTGACGGGGAGACCGTCGCGCCGGGCCCGGCGGGCGGCCGCCCGGTCGGGCTGGAGCGTGTCGACCTCGACGATGTGGCCCTGGCTCATCAGCAGCCAGGTGGCGCGAAGAGTCTGAACCCATGGCGCGAGGGACGTGCTGCCCCTGCCGCCGTGGCTGTCGCCTGGCCTGCGTTCGACGTCGCGCTCAGCTCCGTAGCCGAGGAACGACTCGTTGTCCCAGACGAGCGGAGCCCTGTTCGCCCGTAGCTCCTCCCGTTCCCGCTCCCGGAGTGGGCGACCGCGCATGCTCGCCGCCAGCGCTTCCATACCCGCGTAGTTGCTGGGCACGTAGTAGGTCACCCACACCCCGCCGCGGGGCCACTCGTCGGTCTCGAACTGCCCCCAGGAGATGGCGACGACAGGTATGCGGGCGGGCGGGTCGGTATCGGTGTTGACGTAGGAGCCGATCGGTTCGGCGAAGACCAGGAAGCCGGTGGGAGCAGGAACGTCGTCAGGCTCGAGGCGAAAGTCGGGCAGCGACTCCCCCGCCGCGATGGCGAGCCTGACCATGTCGCCGGCGACGTAGAACAGTTCGGCGTCGGCGAGCCTTCGGTGCTCGTCCCCGCAGAGAATCTGCGCCGCCTCCAACGGACCTCGCGAGGGCGGGACGAGGGTGCCCTTACCGATGGCGAGGACCTGGGCTACCTGGGCGATCTCCTGGGGCAGGCGCATCTGCTGGGCCTGCCTGGCGCGCAGCGCCGGCACGTCCGTGGGAGCAGGAGCCTCCCAGTGCGTGACGTCCACACCGTCGTCCGGCACACCGGCGTCCATCTCGAAGCCCCCTATCAGAAAAGGCTTTGCGCCCAGACCGGGTCGCGCAGGATGTCCGGGACCGGGGTGACGCCGCGCTGGTGGTACCAGCCCGCGGCCCAGCGCAGGACGGCCCGCCGGTTCAAGCGCCACTCGTCGCAGAAGTCGGTCAGGACCTCGACGCAGAACGCCTCGCGCAGCTCCGCGCCGTCGACGTTCTCGGCGCCGAGTCCAATGACATCCGGGTCGACATCCAGGGCGTCGGACAGGACGGCGATGGCTGCGTTGCTGGTGCCGGTGCCGTTGTACCCCCACCCGAAGTCCCCGTACTCGGGCGGCAGGATCTCGCGCAGCATCTCGACGGACTCGCGTTCGGTCGGCCCTGACTCCGGCGCCTCGACGAGGATCACCGGTGGGAGCCATTCATCCTCGTCAAGCGCACCGGGAGTCGGCCGGCCGAATCGTCGCCGCGAACGCGGCGGCTGCTGTCGGCGCACCGCGTCGCCTTGGAGTCCGTGATAGGTCCGTTCCTGGTAGTCCATCGCCACCCTCTCGCGAGATGCGTCGAAGTCCGACCGTAACGGATCATCTTCGCGCCGCGACTGCGTTTTGCCTGACTCGAAAGCGATGGGCGCCCTCCGTGCGCTTCGTCCTACGAGTCCTCCTCGGCGAGGAGTGCCGGGCCAACCCAGGTGCGCGAGGCGCTGCGGGGCCTGTCGATCAGCGCCGAGGAGATCGTCGACGCCCTGGCCGACGCCGCGTCCGACGAGGAGTGAAGCTCACTCCCACCTGCCCACCTACCGACCCCGGCGCCGCGCCCGCGACTCGGGGGTTTCGCCATCCCCAGGCCAAGGGACGCACAAGCCACTTACCCGCCAGTCCAGGCGGGCGAGCGACCCCCCTACTCTCGGATGCCTGTCGTAACCGGGGGGATTCGATGCGCATACGCCTGCCACTGCTTGCCCTGCTTGCCACCGTGGCGGTTAGCTGTCAGCCGGTCGGGTCCGGCGGGGCGCCCGGCGGACCCGCTCCCACCAGCTCACCCCAGACGACGCCCCCGCGGCCGATGCCGACCACCAGCCCTATCGCTTACGGACCGCCCGGTGGCGGTCGGGCGGGTGGCAGTGGAGGGCTGATCGTGATCCCGCCAGTTGCGGGCCGCTCGCTGGAGTCCGCCCGCAGTGAGCTGATGACTGCCGGCCTGGGCGTGCTCAACGGTTCCGGCGGATGCCAGTGGGGTACTGGAACGACCGCGACAGGAACCAATCCGCCGGCCGGGACCACGATGAGAGTCGGCGACAACGTCTGGCTGGAGCCGGCGTGTGCCGCGAGTCCAGCCCCGCCCAGCGGGTCACCCATCGCTGACAGCTGGGAGTCCTCGCCGTCGCCGGAGGCCGACCAGGGTTCCTTCCCTGAGCCGTCCAACTCTCCCGAAGTCGACGGCTCGCCTGCCCCGATCGTCTCTCCTACCAGCGCCCCCAACACCCTGCCACCGCCGAGTCCGACAGACGTGCCGTGGCCGTCTTCCCTTGGGGCCCGGTAGGCGACGCGCTGCCCGGGAGCCGACTGGCCGTCACCTCTACGGCCGGCAGGGCATCGTCGCCGGTCCAGCGGTCCGGGTGGCCCGAGGTGTTGTGGGGTGGTCGTGCCAGTGCCAGGTAGCGCTCGAGCAGGTGGACGATGTGGGCGCCCACCGTCGCGGAGAGAAGCCGCCGGCCGAACTCGACGTGCTCGCCTGGTACCGCGAGGGCCCTGCCCTCATGGCGGAGATGGCCGAGGAGAATGCTCGCGACCAGGAGGAACACGCCCGCCGCGAACGGGAGGAGCGCCAGGCCCGACGCGATCAGGATCAAGGCCGCTGAGTCCAGCCGGACGCGGACTGCGCGTCCCATCGCGCCAGCGGTGCTGCGGCTGGAAGCGTTGCCGAGGCGCCAGAGCCAGCCACGGGTACAGCGCCGACTTGCCGTGATGCGGCGACTCTTAAAAATCTTGCTCCGTCGAGTTCACGATCAAGGTGGTCTCGCACCACTCCCCCTTGACGCCCGCAACCGCGGACGGGGGCGACGGGAGCAGACAAGTGGATCCAATCTTCATCTCGGCCGGAGTAGTGATCGTCATGGAGACCTTGGGGCTGGCCGGATTGTGGCTGCGCCTACGATCTTCGCTGCGGCAGGAGAACGCGCATCGACAGTTGCTGGTCGACGTCGCGCGGACGGTGCCGCCGGGTGGCGCGCTGCTGGAACGGCGCTCCGATGGGGCAGCCCTGGCCATGGTCGTGGCACCCGTCCCCCTCGACTGAGGACATGACCACGTGGACAGCCGCCCTGACCCGCCGGAGCCTGTTTCGGCGCCGAGAATAGCGCCGGCGAGGGCATCGGGCCCCTCGGCCGACACGGTCGCCGCGTTCAGCGGCTTCTACCGCCGGTTTGTTCCCACGCTCGTGGGCTTCCTGATCTGGCAGGGGGTCCGCCAGGCCGACGCCGTCGAGATCGCCCAGGACACGATGGCCGCGGCCTTCCAGTCCTGGCGGACCATCGACCATCCGGAGGCGTGGACGCGGCGCGTGGCCTCCCGCGCCTACGCCCGGCGGATCGCCGCCCTCGCCGAGGATCCGGTCGCTGAGGTGCCAGAGGCGCGCTCGCCGCTGCTGGGTAACCCGGGCGACCTGGCTGCGGTGATCGGCCGGCACGAGGTCTTGCGTCTTCTCGAGCTCCTACCCCCTCGGCAACGGCAGGTGATGGCCTGGACGGTCGACGGCTTCGCCCCCAGCGAGATCGCACAGGAGCTGAAGATGGAACCGGAGGCGGTCCGATCCAGCCTGTACAAGGCCCGCCGCACCCTTGCCGGCCATGTCGACCCGTCGAAGGGGGGCGAATCCCGTGCCTGAGGAAGAGCTGGACCGGTGGCTCGCGTCGGCCCGCCGCGATCTGGACGAGGACCTCGCCGGTGCGCTGGACGCCGAAGCGGGTCTTCGGGATGCGTTGCTGCCGGCTCGACGCGCCGCTTTCGATGACGATCTGCGCGCCGTTCTGGATCTGGATGTCGGCTTGGCCGCGATCATTCCCGGCGTCGAGCTGGACACCCAGTGGCCGCAGGCTGCTGTGACTGAGACTCCGACAAGCTCACGCGAGCTTGGGGGACGCGGCGACGCGACTGTGTGTCTGCTGAGGTCGCTTCCGCCTGCCGAGCGGCTTGCCCTCCGCGGAAGCCTTGCGATCAGCAGCATTGCTGTGGCCTTCGAAATCGCCCGCGCCCTCGCCCGCGCCCTCGACCTCGCCCGCGACCCTGCCCTCGACCTCGCCCGCGACCTCGCCCGCGCCCGCGACCTCGCCCTCGACCTCGCCCGCGACCTCGCCCGCGACCGCGCCCGCGCCCTCGCCCGCGACCGCGCCCGCGCCCTCGCCCTCGCCCGCGACCTCGCCCGCGCCCTCGACCTCGCCCGCGACCTCGCCCGCGACCTCGCCCTCGACCTCGCCCGCGACCTCGCCCTCGGCCTCGCCCTCGCCCGCGACCTCGCCCGCGACCTCGCCCGCGACCTCGTCCGCGACCGCGCCCTTCACCGCGCGCTGCAGGACGATCTCGAATACCTCCGCAGCAACATCCGCAGCGCTAATGATCCCAACTTCGAGCCCATACGCGATCTGGATCTTGCCCTGAAGGACTTCGTGGAGATAGATCTCCACGAAGTCGACCTGGCCGGCATCCCGCTGACGGGCATCCGCTGGTCGCGGGGCACGCGCTGGCCGCTGGACTGGCAGGAGCGAATCGAACAGCGATCGGAGGAGATCGAACCCGGAGTGTTCGAGATTCGGGACGGCACGGAGCACGCCGACACGTCCACAGTTTTCGCTGATCTTTGACCGAGGCTGACAACCGCATCGAGCCCGACGGGTCAAAGGGGGCGATGTGTCCTCGTGGACGTCGGCGGAAAGCCTCCTTGCGCGAGTCGCGCCCTTGTTGATCACGATTTCGCGGGCGGGCGTGAAGGGGGCGACAGGGGGAACTCGTTCGGCAGGACATGTCGGTACCGCTGGTCGAGTCGGAGAGGACCGTGATCCTGTCCGCGGAACGAAGCAACCGATCCGGTCTGCGGCGGCTCCTTGACCGGATCAGCCCGGCGCGGATGGAGACCGTGGGACCAGAGGCCAGCGACGACGTGCGGCTCGTCAGCCTCCTGGTGGCAGGGGCGTTCACGACAGTCGGTGCGCTGATCGGGATGCCGTTCGGCCGGGCTGATGACGGCGCCACGGCCGGGAGTCTTGTGACTGGTGGGACTGCTCGCGATGTGGATCAGCTGGGGAATCGCCTTCTACCTGCGCAAGGGCTGGCGCAGGCTGCGGGCGCGATCGAGGGCCCCACCCCGCGGTACCGTCGGCCACCAGACGCCTCCGCGAGGCGCACCGGGCGCGTGAGCCTCGACGACGGCCGAGTCCGCCCCGTCGGTCCGACGCTGACACACGGAGACGCAGGTCGATGCTGCCGACCCCCAGCTCGCGGGAGGGAGAACTGGTCGTGCCCGACGGGACGAAGATGATGCGGGCTGCTGTCGCGAAGGCCGATCAGTGCGCGACCGCCGCGCACGGTCCTCTCAGGTGAACTGGACAGCGAGCCAAGGCAGGTCGGCCGCGGGAAACCGCACCACGTCGTAGCCGCCGCGGACCTCGTGGTCGGTCTCCCATTGCCAGCCGGGCCGCAGGCGGGTGGGCAGGCGCATGGCGAAGCGGTGCCGGTCGGCGGGCTGGGTGAACGCCAGGTAGGCGAGGTTGTCGACGGCGAGGGTTTTGCCCCGTGACCCGCCCTGGCAGGACCAGGCGGTGCTGATGCCAGCACGCCACAGGCCGCGGACGAGCGGGGCGATCTCCTTATCGACGAAGGCGATCTTGCCGTGGTGCGCGACGGCTGTTTGGGGATGCGTGGCCGGGTAGACGCCGGCGGCGAGCAGGAGCTGGGTGGCATCGACAGTCACGGGCGTACGCAATCATGCGGGGGCAAGGCAGACAAGACCGAGAGACTGGTCCGTGGTCGAGGACGACAGGACGACACCAGGGCCGACGGCGATCCGGGCCGTGGTCCAATGACGTCGTCAGCGCAGGTCATGATGGTTCGATGCTGATCGTGTGCCGCTGGTGCGTCGAGGAGATCCTGGTGCCGATCGTCGGGGCGGTCGGGTACTGCTCGTCGATGTGACTGGCCCGGCTACCCAGAGCCCAGCCGAGGGTATGCAGGCAGCGTCCACGGGCCCCTTCGGGCATCGGTGGTCTCTCGGGTACTGATGATTAATGTGTGAAGTTTTGTTGATCAGAGCTGTTCCCAGGTCAGTCCGGTTTCGGTGAGGAACCCGACGAGAAGTTCGGGTCGGTACTGCATGCGTTTCAGGCCGTGTTTGACAGCCTGGTGGACCTCATCGATGCCACGGGCGGCGAGATGGACCAGGGTCGTGCGTTTCAGGTACGACCAGACGCCTTCGGCCGGGTTCAGGTCGGGGGCGTAGGCCGGCAGCCACACCACACTGATCCAGCTGGCGTGCGCGGCCAGGAACGCGGCCATCTGCGTCTGGAGGTGGATGTTCAACCGGTCCCACACCACTACCAGCCGGCCCCCGGGCAGCTGCGCGTGCGCGGCCAGCAGAAGATCCCGACAGTCCGCCCAGTCCAGCCCCTTCCGCTCCCCGGGCCGGCCGTGGCCGACCCGGGCCCGGTAGACCAGCCGGGCCCGCTGTCCGGGTTTGTAGCAGACCATCCCGACCACACTCACCCGTCCGGACCCGCCCCGTCCCGGAACCCGCACCAGCGGGGTCACTCCGCGGCGCGCCCAGGTCCGTCCTCGTGGCGGCCGCAGTCCCTGTCCTGTCTCGTCGAGGAAACAGACCCAGGCGTCCCGGGCCGCCGCGGTCGTTTTACCGCCGGCCACTCCTGGTCCTGCCACTCCTTGACGGCGGTCTCGTCGCGTTCAAGGGCACGGCGGGCCGGTGTCTGGCACGACCAGCCGTGCCGGTCCAGCAGCATCCACACCCCGGGCAGCGTGTAGACGACCCCGAACTCCCACCTGATCACCTGCGCGATCCGGGCCAACGTCCATCGCTGATCGTCCCAGCCGTACGCCTCCGGTCCGCGGCGCAGGACCGCCTCCAGCCGGGCCAGCTGCCGATCATCCAACCGGCACGCCGACAACGGACCGGTCGACCGCAACGCGGCCGCACCCCCCGATTCCCAGGCGCGGTACCAGCATCCCGCCGTTTTCACGGTCACTTTGAATTCCCGGGCCACCTCCGCTCGTGTCGCGCCCTGATCGAACCGGTCGGCTGCGGCCATCCGGACCCGTTCCCTTTCCACCTGCTCGGCGGGCGTCAACCCGCCACCCGTCGCATACCTCATGTAACGGTTTTACCCACACGCCCGCGACTATCACCGAACGCATTAACACCACGCATTAATCATCAGTACCGCACCCCAGAAAACACCGAACACGCATACCACACGACCCAGACCGAAGCCAAGGAAGCAGCATAAAGCTGGTATAGTCCGTCTACGTCGGTGTCCGAGAAACGGGCAGCACCTCAAGCTACTACTGTCCCCTGCCGGACTACAGGGGGAACCATCATGAACTGGCAAGGGCCACCAGAGCCGTACAACAACCCGTATCCGCCTGCCCGCCAAGGACAGCACGACCCCCGGTACGGCTACCCTCCGCCC
>NZ_JBFLUG010000214.1:0-8575 GCF_041008525.1 Parafrankia sp. FMc2
GGGTCAGCCGGCGTGCCATCACCTCGACCATCGACCATCGGATCATCGCGACCGCGCTGGCGGGTTTCGTCTCGTAGTCCCGGGCCAGACGCCGGTGCAGCATGAAGATCCCGAAGGTCTGCTCGACGACCCACCGTTTCGGCAGCGGGGTGAACCCCCGCGCTTCGGCCGGCCGTCCCACGATCTCCACATCGATTCCCAACCCGGCGCCGTGCTCGATCACCGTGGTCTTGAACCCGGCGTCCACCCACGCCTTACGCACCGACGGAGCGGTCGCGGCGACCCGGTCCAGCAACGCGGTACCGATGAGGTTGTCGTGGACGCTCGCGGCGACCACGACCACCGCGATCAGCAGACCGAGGGTGTCGGTGGCGATCCCGCGTTTACGTCCCGGGCTTCGTTTCCCCGGGTCCAGGCCGGTGGTCTCCCGAGGGGCGTTGGTCGAGGCCCGCACGGTCTGGGAGTCCAGCACGACCGCGCTCGGGTCCGCGCGGCGGTGGTGGTGTTCGCGGACCTGCCAGCGCAGCAGGTCGTGGATCGTCTCGGTGGTTCCGTCATCGCGCCACCGGCCGAAGTAGTAGCACACCGCGGAGGTGGAGGGCAGGTCGTGGGGGAGGTACCGCCACTGGCAGCCGGTCCTGGCCTGGTAGAGGATCGCGTTCACGATCTCCCGCAGAGCGTAGCGGCCCTGATGCCCGCTGGCCGAGGGGTGCCGGGCCTTCCACGCGGTCAGGACCGGACGGATCAGCTCCCACGCCTCGTCGGAGAGATCGCTGGGGTACGGCTTACGTTCCACCATGTCTTCCAGCAGAACGCACCAGCCCCCACACGCAACACGATCAACCCCGCACGCCAGACATCACCTCAACCCGAAACCCAGCGAACCCGTACAGAACACCCTCTGAGTTCGGCCAGGCGGAGGTCAGGGCGGCTGACGGGTCGTCCGCGCTGGTCCAGGTACGACATCCGAACCTCAACCCGTTGTTACAGGCGGGCAGCTCCGCCGTGATCTACAGCTATGACCCTGCCGGCGAGTTCTTCTGGGTGAGCCCGCTGGACTTCACCCGTGAACTGGACCGCGACCTCCCCGCGGCCGACTGAGAGCGTAGGAAAGAAGATGAGCCTCATCGCGATAGTCCTGGGCGTGTTGTTCGGTGTTGTCATTCTTGTTGCGCTGGGCGCACTCGTCGCGGTCAGCCGGCTGTCCCGCCGGGTAGAGCAGGGAAAGGCCCTCATCATCTCGCGGTCCAAGAAGGTCGATGTCACCTTCACCGGTGGGATCGTGTTACCGATCCTGAACCGCGCGGAGGTGATGGACATCTCCGTCAAGACGATCGAGATCCGGCGGACCGGCCGGGAGGGGCTGATCTGTCGGGACAACATGCGGGCGGACATCCGCATCACGTTCTTCGTCCGGGTCAACAAGACCGTCGAGGACGTCATCAAGGTGGCGCAGGCGATCGGCACCGCGCGGGCCAGTGACCAGACGACACTTCAGGAGCTCTTCAACGCCAAGTTCTCGGAAGCGCTGAAGACCGTCGGCAAGCAGTTCGACTTCGTCGACCTCTACACGAAGCGCGAGGATTTCCGCGACCAGATCATCCAGGCCATCGGCCGCGATCTGAACGGCTACAGCCTGGAGGACGCCGCGATCGACTTCCTCGAGCAGACCCCGATGTCCCAGCTCGACCCGGCCAACATCCTCGACGCCCAGGGCATCCGGAAGATCACCGAGCTCACCGCGATCGAGCATGTCCGTACCAACGAGTTCCAGCGCCAGGAGGAGAAGGAGGTCACCCGCCAGGACGTCGAGGCGCGGGAGACGATTCTCGAGCTCGAGCGGCGGCAGGCCGACGCCGAGACCAGGCAGGAGCAGGAGATCGCGACGTTGCGGGCTCGGGAGGAGGCGGAGACCGCCCGGGTGCAGGCCGAGGAACGGCTGAAGGCCACCTCCGCGGCGCTGCGCGCCGACGAGCAGCTCGGCATCCAGCGGGAGAACCAGGCCCGGGAGATCGCCGTCGCGGAGAAGAACCGGGAGCGGGTCATCGCCATCGAGACCGAGCGGATCGAGAAGGACCGCCAGCTCGAGGTCATTGGCCGCGAGCGGGAGACCGAGCTGTCCCGGGCTGCCAAGGACAAGGAACTGGAAGTGCAGAAGCAGGCGGTCGCCGAGGTGCTCCGCGACCGGATCGCGGTGGAGCTGACGGTCGCCGAGCAGGAGGAGGGCATCAAGCGGCTGCGGGCCGTCGAGGATGCCGAGCGGCTGCGGCAGGCGCTGGTGATCGAGGCGGAGGCCGAGGCCCAGCAGGCTCTCGTCAAGGACATCAAGGCGGCCGAGGCCGCCGAGGAGGCCGCCGGCCACCGGGCGCGGGAGACGGTGGTCCTCGCCGAGGCCCGGCAGCGGGCTGCCGATCTGGACACCCGCGCCAAGATCCAGCTGGCCCAGGGCCTGCAGGCCGAGGCCGCCGCCAAGGGGCTGGCCGCGGCCACGGTGCGGGAACGGGAGGCGGAGGCGATCGAGAAGGTCGGTCGGGCCGAGGCCGTGGTCGACCGGGAGAAGGCGCTGGTCGCCGCGACGGCGATCCGGGAGCGGCTGCGGGGTGAGGCCGACGGCCTCACCGACAAGGCGGCGGCGATGGCGGCGTTGGACGAGGCGAGCCGGGGCCACGAGGAGTACCGGCTGCGGCTGGAAGCGGAGAAGGAGATCCGGCTCGCCGGCCTCGACATCCAGCGTCGGATCGCCGAGTCCCAGGCCGTGGTGCTGGCCGCCGGGCTGGAGAACGCCGACATCGACATCGTCGGTGGCGAGAGCATGTTCTTCGACCGGCTGCTGAGCTCGATCACCATGGGCCGGGCGGTGGACGGCTTCGTCGACCACTCCGCCGTCGTCGGAGGCCTGGCGGGCAACTGGCTGGACGGCTCGGCGGACTTCACCGCGGATCTGACGCGGGTGCTCGGTTCGCTGGGCTCCGGTGACGTCCAGAACCTCACGGTGTCGGCGCTGCTCCTGCAGATACTCAAGGGGGGCGGCCTGGACGCCGACAGGCTGCGGGAGCTGGCGGACGTGGTCGCCGGCGCGGCGCAGCCTGAGGGCACGCCCGCCGTGACGAAGAGGGTCGACACCGCCGCGAAGCCCACTGTCACCGGTCCCGCCAGCGGCCGTGGCACCACCCGCTGAGGCCGGCAGCGTGGCTCCGGCCCCGACCGAGCAGGGCGCTGCCGACCGGGGGAGTGCTGCCGACCAGGGGAGTGCTGCCAACCGGGGGAGTGCTGCCGACCGGGAGAGCTACGAGGTGCTGCGGGCCCGGTTGGCCGAGCAGGCGGCGGAGCTGACCCACCGGGCCGACACCCTCAACGCCCGCCGGCTGGCGGTGTTCGGCGGCACCGGGCTCCGGCTGCTCGGCACCGAACAGGTCAGCACCCGACGTCCCTGTGTGCCACAGGACATCGTGGCGCTCGGTGACTGTCTGCTGCTCGGCAGCAATATGTCCGCCGCCCTGGCCCTCCCCACCGCCCTTCCCGCGGCCCTTCCCGTCGGTGCCACGCCCGACGGGAAGGAACCGGCGGTGGTCACCGACGTCCTGTCACTGCACCGTCTGGTCCGGGCTGCCGCCGCCGAAGGGGTTGCGGGGACCGAAGGGGCTGCGGGGGCCGCCGGCTCCCGGTTTCGGTTCGACGGCGTGAGCGCGGACGGGAGAGCCGACGCCGACGCGGGCCCGGGCGGGGACGTCCTGCCCGACGTCCTGCATGACCCGACGCTTCACCGTGACTTCGGCGAGCTCTACCGGTACTACCGCGGCACCCGGCTGCTCCGGCTCCGCCGCCTCGACGACAGAGTGCTCGCCGTCTTCCAGACCGGCCGCCGACCGGAGGACATCCGCGTGCTGCGGTGGCGGGCCGGCACCCGCGGCACCGCCGACTACCTGGACAATCTCGGCGAGCGGGACCACGTGCTCCCGCCGGCGCACGACCTCGACTGGATCGCCACCAGCCGCGACGATCACGTGTTGGGACGGCACTCGCACGTCTCGGTGCAGGGGGCCGTGTTCGTCTCCACCGTCGGTGGGGCCCTCACCGTCAAGGCCGAGAACGACACCGAAAGCGCCGACGGGATCTACCGCGAGCCCGTCGACGAGCCGCTGCAGAGCCTGGCCGACGCCGAGATCCAGCATGCCCGGGTCGGACCGCTGGTCCTGCTGCGGATCCGGCCGTACAAGGAGACCGGGTGGCGGTACCTGGTGTTCAACACCCGCAACGACCGGGTGGTGCGCCTCGACGGGATCGGGCAGGGATGCCGACGGCTGCCCGCGGAGCAGGGGATCATCTTCGCCGACGGCTACCACCTGACCACCGGGACCGTTCGCGCCTTCGGCACCGACTCGTCCGACCTGGAGTTCGACCGGGTCATCCACGCGCCCGGCGGGGAGGACGTGCTCTACGTCTTCCACGCCCGGAGCACGGGCCGGTTTCTCCTGCTGCCCTACAACGTGATCCGCCAGGATGTCGCGACGCCGCTCGCCTGCCACGGCTACGCCCTCTTCGGCGACGGCACCCTGGTACTGCTGCGAACCCCGCCCGCGGAGCCCGTCCGCACCCACACTGTGCAGATCTGGCGGACGCCGTACGGGCACACAGCCGAGTCCGCGACCGTGACGGGCAGTGGGCCGCTGGAGCGGATCGGTAACGCGGACCTGGTGCGGGGGATCTCGGACTGCATCTCGGTGGCACGCCTGGTGGCGGAGATGACGCCCTCCCGTGCCGTGCTCGACGCGCTGATCGGGGCCTGTAGCCGGGCGTTCGACCGGTACTACTGGCTGGGCGACGCGGACCTCGCCGATCTCGGCGCGCCGCTCGCCGAGGTCCGGGCCACCGCCGAGCGGGTGCTCGAGGAGTTCGAGACGGTCCAGGCGCTTACCGAGGCGGCCCGGGCCACGCTGGCCGACGCCGCCGCCGATGGAGAGGCCCTGCTCCGGCGCGTCCGCGACGAGACGCCGCAGACCGCCGGCGCGGCCGTGGCGGCGCTCGCCGATCTGCGCCGGGCCCAGGGCCGCCTGGTCGCGCTGCGCGACGTCCGCTATGTGGACCTCGCGCGGATCGACGCGCAGGCGGCCGAGCTGGACGCCGGGATCACGGCCGCCGGCCGGCGCGCGGTGGAGTTCCTGCAGGGCGATGACGCCTTCGCCGACCACCACGCGGAAACCGACCAGCTGGCCGCGCGGGCGGCAGCCATCGCGAGCGTCGCGGCCGCGGCACCGATCGCCGAGCGGCTCGCCGAACAGAACGCCGGCCTGGAGACCGTCGTCGAGATCGTCACCGGCCTCGACATCGTCGACACCGCCGCGCGGACCCACCTCCTGGACCGGATCGGCGGGGTCTTCGCCGAGACCAACAGGGTGCGGGCCATCCTGGACGCCCGCCGCGGGCAGCTGTTCGCCATCGAGAGCCGGGCCGTGTTCGCGGCCGAGTTCGCACTGCTCGGCCAGGCCGTCACCGCCGCGCTGGCGATCGCCGACACCCCCGAGCGCTGCGACGAACAGCTGGGACGGCTGCTCGTCTCACTGGAACGACTGGAATCGCGCTTCGGTGACTCCGACGACGCCGGCGCCGAGCTCGCGGCCCGGCGGGCCGACCTCTACGACACGTTCTCCGCCCGCCGCCAGGAGCTGGTGCAGGCGCGGACGCGGCGGTCCGGCCGGCGAGCCGACTCCGCCGGCCGGATCCTGGCCAGCATCCGTCGTCGCTGCGTGGACCTGCGCTCGCTCGACGAGATCAACACCTACTTCGCGACCGACCCGATGGTGACCACGGTGCACGGCATCGTCACCGAGCTGCGTTCTCTCGGTGAGCAGATCCGCGCGGACGAGATCGCCGGGCGGGTCGAGGCAGCGCGTCTGGACGCCCGCCGGGCGCTGCGCGACCGGGTCGACCTCCACGAGGGCGACGCGGTCATCCGCCTCGGGCGTCACCTGTTCACGGTCAACACCCAGCCGGTCGACCTCGCTCTCGTCCCCGACGGGGACGACCTGGCGTTCGTGGTCACCGGGACGGACTACCGCCGCCCGGTCCGCGCCGCGTCCTTCGCGCAGACCCGGCCGTTCTGGGATCAGCCGCTGCCGTCGGAGTCACCCCAGGTGTACCGGGCCGAGTACCTGGCCACCCGGATCCTCGCCGACGCGGTGGCCGGTGCCGGCGGGTTGTCCGTCGCCACGCTGGTCGAGGCGGCGGACACCGAGAGCGATCTGCTCGAGCTGGTGCGCCGGACGGCCGGGGGCCGCCACGACGAAGGGTACGAGCGCGGCGTCCACGACCGGGACGCCGCCACGATCCTCGCCGCGCTGGCCCGGTCCTACCGGCAGGCGGGGCTGCTGCGTTACCCGTCGGCCGTGCGGGCAGCCGCGCAGCTGTTCTGGGCCTACGGCACCGACGACGCCGGCCGTGCGGCCTGGGGCCGTCGGGCCGCGTCGCTGGCCCGGGCGCGGGCCGCGTTCCGCCCCGCCCGACAGCCAGGCTCGCCCAGCCAGATCGGCGACCTGTGCGCCGAGCTTGCCACTGCCGTGGCCCAGTTCCTCACCGGCACCGGCACCAGGAGCGGCATCGGCACCAGGAGCGGCACTGGCGCCGGCCGCGCGCACCCGACCGCCCTCGCCGACCTGACCGTCCTCGCCGACCTGACCGCCCTCGCCGACCTGACCGTCCTCGTCGAGCAGATCGGCGGCGTCGACATCGTGGGGGAGTACCTGTTCGAGGAGCTCGCCGGCGAGCCCGCCGGGTTCGTGACCAGCGCTGCCGCGCGCGAGCTGCACACCCGCTTCCGGAAGGCGCTCGGAGAGCTGGGCGTCAGCGACAGCTTCGACCACGATCTGCGGGCCTTCGACGACGACCTGGCGGCCCGCTATCAGCTCGCGGCAGCCTGGCTGGGCACCTTCCAGACAGCCAGCACCCCTGACGCCGAAGACGCCGAAGACGCCGAAGACGCCGAAGACACCGCGGACACCCCTGACGCCGAAGACACCGCGGACGTCGCGGATGCCTCGGGCACCACGAACGCCGCGGGCCCCCGGGATTCCGCGGGTGGCCCGGCCGACATCCCGGAGGCGGTCGCCGTACTGGTCTGCGGCTCGAGGCTGCCCCGGCACGACTCGTCGGCGCGGCTGGCAACCAGCGTCGACGGCCTGCTCGGCAGCCACCCGCGCATCGATGACGGACGGCTTGAGTTACGTCTCGACGAGACCCTGGCGCGCACCCGCCGGTTCCACGCCGAACGGGTCCCCGCCTACCGCGCCTACCGGCGGGAGCGGGACGAACTGATCTCCCAGGAGCGCCAGCGGCTGCGGTTGGACGAGTACCAGGCGACGGTGCCGGCCAGCTTCGTCCGCAACCGTCTCGTCGACGAGGTCTACCTGCCGCTCGTCGGCGCGAACCTGGCCCGCCAGCTCGGCACCGCGGGCGAGGACACCCGTCCCGACCGGATGGGCCTGCTGCTGCTCGTCTCGCCGCCCGGCTACGGCAAGACCATGCTGATGGAGTACGTGGCGAGCCGCCTCGGCCTGGTGTTCGTGAAGGTCGACGGCCCGGCGCTCGGCGGCGCCATCAGCTCGCTCGACCCCGCCGCCGCACCCGACGCGGCCGCCCGGCGGGAGATCGAGAAAATCGCCTTCGCGCTCGAGCTGGGCAGCAACGTGCTGCTCTATCTGGACGACATCCAGCACACCACTCCCGAGCTGCTGGAGAAGTTCATTCCGCTGTGCGACACCCAGCGTCGGATGGACGGCGTCTGGGACGGCCAGACCCGCACCTACGACCTGCGGGGCAAACGCTTCGCCGTATGCATGGCGGGCAACCCCTACACCGAGTCCGGGGGACGGTTCCGCGTGCCGGACATGCTCGCCAACCGCGCCGACGTGTGGAACCTCGGCGACGTCCTCTCCGGCCGGGACCAGCTTTTCGCCCGCAGTTACCTGGAGAACGCGGTCACGTCCAACCCGGTGCTGGCTCCGCTCGCCGGCCGCGAGCACGCCGACCTGGAACTTCTGATCCGGATGGCGGAGGGTGACCCGTCGGCGCGGCCTGACCGGCTCAGCCATCGGTATCCGCAGGCCGAGCTGGACCAGATTCTTGCCGTGCTGCGAAAGCTGGTGCGGGTCCAGCAGGTCGTGCTCGCCGTCAACCGCGCCTACATCGCCTCGGCCGGGCAGGACGACGCGGCCAGGACCGAACCGCCCTTCCTGCTGCAGGGCTCCTACCGGAACCTGAACAGGCTGGCGGAGCGCATCGTCCCGGTGATGAACGACGAGGAGCTGGACGCCCTGATCCATGACCACTACCTCGCCGAGGCACAGACCCTCACCTCCGGCGCGGAGGCGAACCTGCTCCGGTTCGCCGAGCTGCGCGGTTCCCTGACCGTGGATCAGGCCGCCCGCTGGGCCGACGTGAAGGCCCGCTACCAGCGGAGCCGGGACACCCGCTGACACCCCCCAGCGGGCGGCCTGATCCCTGACTCCTATACACATATCCGAGCCCACGAGACCAGCGAGGATATCGAATGCAGTCTTCGCCTCGACAAAAAGAAAAAAAA
>NZ_JBFLUG010000215.1:0-8574 GCF_041008525.1 Parafrankia sp. FMc2
TACGTCGATCACCTCGTCCCCGTCGCCGTCCGGATGAGGCGCGGGTGGCTTCCGCGGAGTCGGGAGCGTCGCGAGACGTGACCGCAGCACCAGCGCCACGGCCTCGTACGGCGGCCCGTCCTGGCCGCCCTCCTCGTCGAAGGGGATCTCGTCCTCCTCGCCGAACAGCTGAAGAAAGGACGCGACTTCCCCGTCTTCGTCGTCGCCGCCGTCGCCGTCGCCGTCGAACGGGAGCTCGCCGTCGTGCACCGCCCGTGCGTTCAGGGCGTTCTCGACCTGCCAGCGGAACTCCTCGGCGCCCAGCGTCTCGGTTCGCAGCCTGACCTTGTCCTTGCGAGCCTCCGCGGTGATCTCCTTCAGGATCACGGGAAGGTCCTCGGCCGGGAGGACGAGGATGTCGTCAGCCTCACCGCAGGCCGACGGGTCGACGCACACCAGGAACGCGTGGCGCCGGCCCGCCCGCTCGACGGTGCAGCTCAGGAAGACGGCGGCACCTTCGTCGTCGTACCGGCGCTGGAAGTCACCGGCCACCGGTGGCGCCGTCAGCTCCTGCGCCCACCCCGGCCGGGACACGCCGGCCGCGGCGAGCCGGCCGGCGGCGGCGTTCGCCGCGGCACCGACCGGCCCCGACGCGACGGAACCAACCGCCAGCAGTACCGCAAGGGCGTCCCCGGTCGCGGTGGTCTCCAGCCGCGGCACGATCTCCTGAAGAAACGCCTCCCCGACGGGTCCATCGACGAGGCCGTCAAGCACAGCGAACGTCGCACCGGCCATCTCCGCCAGTAGCGGATCGTCGTTCTCCCGGAGCGTCCTGCCGATCTCGACCATGTCGGTGGTGAGCGTGCGCAGCCCCATCTCATCGTCGTCGTGAGGCTGACCGTCGTCATGAGGCCACCGCGGAGAATGATCACGGATGTCCGGCACGGAGGACAGCGCGGGCCGGGAGCCGCGCCCGGCGGGTGCCAGCCTCTTGGAGGAGGGCTTCTTCCCGTTCTTGCGACCGCGGCTCACAGGGCTCATACCCTTGAGTCTGCACGGGCTGCGATGCCTTCATGCGCCCGACGCCTGACACGTGCCTGATGGGCCCGCGACGGCCCGGCCACGTTGCCGTCCGCGAAGGGCAGTCACCGTGGCATCGATGATCGGACGAGCAGGCGTAGCTGACCCGTCCGGCCGACCCGGCTACGGTGACGATGTGGGACTGCATCTGAGCCAGATCGACGAAGCGGACGAGTTGCTGACGCACGACCCGTTGGCGCTGCTCATCGGGATGGTGCCGGACCAGCAGATCCCGATGGAGCGGGCGTTCACCGACACCGTTGGAGCGGCACAGTTGCGTTGGGAGGATCCGACGCACGCCGGAGGCCTGGCGGCCCACCATCAGACGGCGCTGGCGAGTTCGGTGAACGCGGCTGCCAGCCTCTGCCGTGGGTCGGTGCCGATGGTGAGTTCGTAGTGGCCGCGGCGGATGTTCTGCACGAGGGCGTGTCCGGTGCTGACGGTCTGGACGGAACGGAGGCGTTGCAGGCCACGCATGGGTCGGAGCTGATGTGCTGGGCTTCGTAGGACACGGTGGTTGTGGTGCTCATCCGTCCTTGCCGTGTTCGGTCGCGCGTCGAGCGGTCGACCGTAGGCGGTGGAGGGCGAACCGGGCTGAGGCGGTGAACAGCGTCACCGAGCGGAGGACGATCGGGTCCACGAGTGTCAGCGGGCGGGTCCACCGCACGGCGACGAAGCCGAGCAGACCGCCCTGGTCCGGCATCGGCACCACCAGCGCGGAGCCGATCTCCAGTTGGGATGCCCGATCGGACGGGATGAGCGGTGTGTCGGAGGGGTCAGCGATGAAGATCGGGGCCCGCAGCTGGGACAACGCGCTCAGCGCGGCCTCGTCGTCGGGACTGGCCCGGGCTCCCACCCGGGTCAGCGGTTCGGTGCCTGGGGACACCGACATGCCGGCGGCGTCGAACACGGTCGCGTACGGCATTGTCGCGAGCATCACCGCGACGGCGTCCGCGCCGGCGAGGGAGCGGACGACGTCGGCGGTCAGGCCTGCCGCGGCGGGAAGGTCGTCGGGGTGCCAGAGCTGGTCGAGCCGTCCGAGCGCATCGGCGACGTTCTCGTTCATCAGCCGTTCCCTGCGCGCGTCGCACAGGAGCATTGTCTGGGCCGCGAGGTGGTGCAAGGAGCGGCGCTGTCTGGGCGCGAGCTGGCGGGGCATCCGGTCGGAGACGCACAGGGCACCGAGTGTGTGTCCTTCGGGTGTGCGCAGCGGCATCCCGGCGAAGAAACGCAGTGGTGGGATGTTCGGATCAGCACGGACCGCGTGCGCGAAGCGCGTGTCCCGCGTCGCGTCGATGACCTCCAGGTACTCGCCGGACCAGACCGCGTGGGATGCCACGCCCACCCGGCCGGCGAAACCGGTGATCTTCAGGCCGTGCCAGGACTTGAACCATTCCCGCTCGGTGTCCACGAACACGACGTGGGCGTAGGCGCAGTCGGTGAGCTCGGCGGCCAGAGCGGCGACCAGGTCGAACTCGGGCTCCGCAGGGGTGTCCAGGATCCGGTGGCTGCGTAGCGCGGCAAGGCGGCCGTTCTCGTCGGCGGGCGCGGGCGCGATGAGCCCGCCCTGGGTCCAGTGGTCCTTGCTCTGCTGGGTGACCATGGCGTCCGCGGGCCGCCCGTTGTCGTCTTTCGTCGCCGCGGCCTGCCGGGCATGCTCCGTATCCTCCCCCACCGGCTGCTTGGTGATCCGATCGTCCGGCGGCCTGGGCGCCGCGGTGGCGGCCACGGCGTGGTGGTGGGTGTCGGGGCGCGTCGTGTCGGTGAGCAGCGGTGTGAGGTCCCGCGCTGGCAGCGGGGGCGAGAACGCATAGCCCTGCAGGAGGTCGCAGCCGAGCTCGGTCAGGATCCGTTCGCTGGGCTCGTCCTCGATGCCCTCTCCGACGACACGCACCCCGAGCCGGTGGCCCAGGTCGACGACGGAACGCACGATCGCGACGTCCGGCAGGCTGCCCTGGGCATCCGCGACGAAACTCCGGTCGATCTTGATCTCGTCGACGGTCAGGGCCTTGAGGGTCTCCATCGAGTTGTAGCCGGTCCCGAAGTCGTCCATTGACAGCTTCACCCCGGAGACCCGCAGGTCGCCAAGCATCGCAGCGGCCCGGGCCGGCTGGGAGACGAGCGCGTTCTCGGTGATCTCGAGGGTGAGGATGTCGGGGGGAAGACCGTAGGCTGCCAGCCGTTCGGCGACGACCTGCGGGAGCTCGTCGACCACCAGCAACCGGGGCGAAAGGTTCGCCGAGACGGCCACCCGTATCCCCTCCGACCGCCAGCGCGCGCACTGGCGCAGCGCCTCATCGAGCTCCCACCAGGTCAGCTCGACAATCAGCGAGGAGCGTTCGGCCATCGGCAGGAACGACCCGGGTGGCAGCAGCCCACGGGTGGGATGCCGCCAGCGCATCAGCGCCTCGACACCGACAGTCCGTCCGGTCGCCGCGTCCCGCATCGGCTGGTAGTGCAGCTCCAGCTCGTCCCGTTCGATCGCGGACCGTAGCTGCGCGTGCAGTTCGAGTTCCCCAGGCTTCACCGCGGCCATCCCGGCCGTCCATACCCCGACCCGCTCGCCGCGGCGCCTGGCATCGGCGAGTGCCGCATCGGCGCACGGGAGCAGGTCGATGATCCGGTTCCCGCAGGACGGTGCCCCGGCGAGACCCGCCGTGGCCTCCACCTCGGCATCCACCCCGCTGATCCGCAGGCGTCCGTCGACCTGCCGCAGGATCGCACGACCGAAGTCGGCGAGGGCGGGATCCGCCGTCCGCGGCGGGCTTTCCCCGTCGCCGGCCACGGCCGCCCCAGGTACCAGCAGGGCGAACGTGTCGCCGCCGAGGCGGGCGATGAGCATCGGGGCCGGCCTCACCAGGCGCAGCCGGTGGGCGAACCTCCGCAGCACCTCGTCGCCCGCCTCATAACCCAAAGCGGTGTTGATCTCCTTGAAGCGGTCGACGTCGACGACCACCAGCACGGCCTGACGCCCGGCCGCGAGGATGTCGGCAACAAGCCGATCACCAGTCCGCATCAGTCCCGCGCGGCTCGCCAGAGCTGTCAGAGGATCAACAAGACGGCGGTCCCCTGCCCGGTACAGGGCGATGTGAGTGAGAAACGCGGCCGCCAGGACCCCCATCCCGCAGCCCGCCGCCGCGAGGGGAAACTCCGCGAGCCACCCACGCAGGCCGAACGCGCCGAGAGCGCCAGCCACCACGACCGCAGCGTGCACCCCGACGGCACCGAGCCGGGACCGCACGAGACCCACCTGGCTGCCAGCCCACGGGAACCAGAACAGCAACGTCAGCGCAAGCTCGGCGGACTCCGCCGCGGCCAACGCGACCGCGACCGCCATCACAGTCACCACGGAGGAGACCAAGGCCAGCCGACGCAGATACGCCACCGCGACCGCGGACATCGCCGCGACAGACGCCACCCCGAGCCCGGCCCCCACCGCGACAGACGGGTCCAGGTAGCCCGGCGAGCCGGGAACAAACATCAGAAGCAGGAGAAAGAGGGAGCCGACGAGGGTCGGCACCATGAAGAACCCGCGGTCGCCGACGGCACTGGTGCGATGCTGCCCACCATCCCCGCCCGTCGGGACGCCCTGGCCGAACCGGCGGACATCCGGCGGCAGGCCGCCCGTGAGCGCGTAGCGGCGGCGCCCCGCGCCCGGGCGAACGCTCGTCCACAGCCAAGCCATGCCTCTCCGGTACCCGGTGACGAGCCGTTGGAGCGTGTGGGTGGGCCCGTGAACTGGGCTGATGCGCCGTGCGCCCCTTGGCAGATGGTCAGCTATGCCTGTACGCCAGCTCTATCCGATCTTCGTGCGGGTGTGCGGCTGGCTGGTCCTCCTCGGCAATTCGTCGGTATCGAAGCACCTCGAGCTGCTGGTAGTGCGGCACGAGCGCGCCCAGTCTGTCCAGCTTCCTGAGGACCTCGCCCCCGCGTGGCTGCACCACCCCACCCTCACCGGTATGGAACGCCCCACCTTCGCCGCTTTGCTGGCCGCTGTCGAACGGTACGTGCTCGACCACCCACCGATCAGCTTGCATCACAAGCACGCCCGGTACCGCGTCCTGCGCCGCGGTCCGTTGTCGCTGTCCGACCGGCTGCTGGTCACCGTGATCCACCACCGGTGGAAACCCAACACAGACGCTCATCCGACTGCTGGGCTCACCCCGAACAGCCGTCAGCGACGCCATCCACGAGATGACCCCCCTCCTCGACGGCCTCGACCGCCACATTCCACCCGCACCGATCACCGTGTCGACCGTGAGAGACCTCACCACTCTGATCGACAAAAGCAACATCAAACCCTGAAGTTATTTTCCGGCAGCTCCCCGGCATGGGGGAAGGAGCCGGAACAGGTTCAGGGCCGTCAGCCCGGACGATCACATCAGGTCACGTCAGGGTGGAGAGGATTCCGTCATCAGGTCCCGGAACGGGAACATCACCTCCCAGACCTCAACCCCCGACACGGCATCACCGTCACGCAGCCACACCCGGGAACTGGAGAAGCTCACCCCGGCCGGGACGACATCCGCTGGGGGACGCGCCCCGGTCATCACCACTCGGGGGTCCGCGCCTGTCAGCAGGCGTTGCCGCCGCACACGGCTACCGACTGCCCACGCCACCCGGGACTGTTCCAACGGGGTCACCCGGCGGTGCAACAGCACCAGACCCACCGTGGACAGCTGCGCCACGCCGACCCCGGCCCCGGCCATCACGTCCGGGTCGACGTCCACCACGTCGCACAACAACATCTCCTGATCGTCGGAGTCGGGGTGCAGCGGTTTCGGGAGCAGGCCGACAACCAGCCCGTCGTGGTAGCCGATCCGCAGCTCCGGCAACGCGCCCACGTCGAACTCCCAGCGCGACGTATCCGCTACCGCCAGCCCGGTCACCGGCCCCACCCCGACCGCCGCACCGTAACGGTCACAAGGTGACGACGATCCGTCTCAGGTCCGTAAACGGCAACGCTGTGTACTCGCCTGGGCGTAACCCCAGGTCGAGCGCACACCGCGTCACGTCGGCGGCGTCGACGAACGGAGTGACCACCCCCCGGGCCATCACCGGCGGTACCAGCACCGGACCGGTAGCCATCGTGTTCATCCCACCACCACGGGTCATCGTCATAGGCGTACTCGTCCTCCCCAGCGTCGTAGTCCTCATCCTCGCGATCGTCATTGCTGCTCATCGGACCTCCCCGTATCCGTCAGATCGTTGAACTCCCCGTCGCCCACCCCGGCCAGGAACGCCCGCCACTCCGCCATCGAGAACAGCAACGCCGCACCCTCCGGCCAGCCGGCCTGACGCAGCACCACCCCCACCCCGACCGACGCCGACGCGAACGCCAACGGCGCGACCTCCACCGCCGCATCACCCGCCCCCGACGCCCGATACCAGCGCAGCCGATCCCGGCCATACACCGGCACGTCGAAGTCCAAGCCGGCCGACCACTCCCGCATCCACCTGTCCACCCCGCATCGCCTCCCCCCGACGAATCCGGACAGAGAAAGCGTCAGCCCCGGGCATGGCCCTAAGAGGGTGTGGCCCTGACAAAGCCCCACCCGAGACCACTAAGGAAGACACCGCACCCCTCCAACGCCCCAGACTGAGACGCACCGTGCTCCCACCTACGCGGCCCCAGCCAGGGGACGAGAACCCCCGAGAAATAGTCAAGACTTGTGGATGATGATTGTTAGGCGGCTTGGGTCTGTTGCATTGGGGGATGGCAGGGCATGGTTGACCCTGTCGAGCGGGTGTGGGGTGCCAGAAGCCGGCCTGGGCCTGTGACCTGGGCTGATGCGACAGTACGGGACCGTCGGCATGATGGTCAGCTATGTCCATCCGCCTGCTCTATCTGATCTTCGCTCGGGTGTGCGGCTGGCTGGTCCTCCTCGGCCGTTCGTCGGCGTCCAAGAACATCGAGCTGCTCGTGTTACGGCACGAGGTCGCCGTACTGCGCCGTACCCAGCCCAAGCCCCGATGGGACTGGGCAGACCGGGCAGTCCTCGCCGCACTCATCCGACTCCTGCCCACGACGTTGCAAGCCCACCGGCTGGTCACCCCGGGGACCGTCCTCCGGTGGCACCGCCGTCTGGTCACACGGAAATGGACCCATCCGCAGCGGATGGGACGACCTCCGGTCAGCGCGGAGATCGCCGTACTGATCGAGCGGTTCGCGACCGAGAACGCGACGTGGGGGTACCAGCGGATCCAGGGCGAGCTCCTCTGAACCGGCTGTGGACGGAGCCGTTTCACGCTGTTCCGTCCGGTGTCGTGGCGGGACCGGCGTTCAGGTCTGTGGCCGCGGCCGGCCGGGGTGGGGCCTGGTAGGCGTCGAGGGTGTGCTGCGTCCCGGTCCAGCGTGTCCGCTGGGCGGGTCTGCCGACGAGGTCGTCGATGGCGCGGCGGAGGGTTTCGCTGACGACGGCGGGATCGAGCCGGGTCGCATCGACCGTGAAGGACAGGCAGTAGTGGTCGTTCCATCCCATCGCGCCGACAGCCAGCGGGACGCCGTCGGCGAGCGGGACGACCGGGTGCACGGTGCACAGCGGGAGGCCGAGCAGCCGAAGTGGTTCGGCGGGGCCGGGCATGTTCGTGACGATCGCGTCGAAGTGAGGGGACCGGTACATCTGCTGGACCGTCCTGCGGTGCGCCGCCGCGGGGAGGCTGCCGGCGGCGCGGAGGACGGCCGCGCCAGCGAGTGCCTGCGCGGTCGCGTGCGGGCCGGTCTGCTCGCCGACTCGCCGGGCGCGTTCACGGACGGTCATCCGGCCGAGCGGCACGTCGATGAGGAGTCCCGCGGTGAGGTTACCGGGCGGTCCGAGATAGCCGGCGGGACTGGGCGCCCGCAGTGTCCTGGGCACAGCTGTCCGCAATGTCGTGTTCTGCGGTAGCCGTCCCTGGGCATCGAGGCAGGCACGGACCGCTTCGCCCACCGCCGCCAGGAGGAGGTCGGTGACGCGCAGGTTCATCTGGCGTGCTGCCGCGCGGACGAGCGGCAGCGGCCAGGTGTGCGCCTGGTAACGGCGCTGCGGACCCCGGGCGGCGCTCGGTGTGGGGAAGGGACGCGGCGCCGGGGCGACAGCGCGGGACGCCAGGAACATCAGCCCGGCCCGGGACGCCAGGAACATCAGCCCGGCCGCTGTGGTCACGGCTCTGGCGAGCCGGCCAGGCGCCGGTCGTTGCGTCGGGAGGGGACCGGCGGGCGGGGTCAGCAGGTCGCGGAAGAGGGTGACCAGGCCGAGGCCGTCCGCGATGGCGTGGTGCACGACGACCACCACTGCGCAAGGGTCTGACGCCCCTGTGTTGTCAAGTGGCCGCAGTGGCCGGTGGGCTGGTGCGCGGGATGGCGTTGTAGATCTCGCGGGCGACGTATCGTTTCAGACAGCGGATGACCCAATACCAGGAACTTTAGGTTCGGGTTAGTACTGTGACGACCGAGGGTGGTGGTCCTGTGAGGTGTCTGTCGATCGGCTTCTTGGTGGGGAATGGGGTGCGGTTGGCCCGGCGGACGACGCGGGG
>NZ_JBFLUG010000216.1:0-8218 GCF_041008525.1 Parafrankia sp. FMc2
GACCTGGCTCGACGCCTGACCGTCGCGCAGATCTCCGCCGCCCTCAAGCGGGCCCGCCGCCACGACATCGCGGAGAAGGCACGCAGGATCCGGGCCGCTTTCCAGGCCGGTCAGCTGCCGGTCCGCCCCGCCACGGCCGCCGCCTACGGCGCGGTCGTGCGCGCCCAGACCGCGCTGATCAGCGCGCTTAACATCGAGATCGACCGGCTCGGTGAGCAGGTCGGTGCCCATTTTGGCCAGCACCCGAGCGCTGAGATCCTCCCGTTCCCAGCCCGGCCTGGGACCGGTCCTCGCCGCCCGGGTGCTCGCCGAGTTCGGAGACGACCCGAAACGCTACGCCGACGCGAAGGCGCGGAAGAACTACGCCGGGACCAGTCCCATCACCCGCGCCTCCGGGAAGAAGACGGTCGTGATGGCCCGCTACGCCCGTAACAGCCGGCTCGCCGACGCCCTGCACCAGCAGGCCTTCTGTGCCCTGAGAGCCTCACCCGGTGCCCGCGCCTACTACGACCAGATCCGCGCCCGCGGTACCGGCCACCACGCCGCGCTCCGCCAGCTCGCCAATCGCCTCGTTGGCATCCTCCACGGCTGCCTGAAGACCCGCACCCTCTACAACGAAGCAGCTGCATGGCCACAGAAAGTCACACTCGACGCTGCCGCTTGACATCCAAAAACATGGGATGTCTCATGGGCACCGTCGACTTCGACGGGATCACCTGCGAGGTCTGCCTCGCCTACGTCCCCGACGCCCGAATCGGCGACTACGTCATCGTCCACGTCGGCTTCGCGATCAGCCTGGTGGACGAGGCCGAGGCTCATCTCACCCTGGAGGCCCTGCGCGCCCTCGGTGACGTCCTGCAGGCCGAGCTATCACCGCCCGACGCGGAGCCGCGGTAGCCGGGCGAGAGGCTACCGGCGGCACTGCGGCGGGCGGACGTCGCTGGCCGGGCCTGTTCGCTCAGCCGCTCAACCTCTGGCCCCGCGCGCGACATTCCGCGACCGCGAGAACCGCCGTCCAGGGGATACTCCGTCGTACCTGAGGAGCAGACGGACGGTGAGGTGTGATGGTGCGGCGTCCGTCCCGGGCCGAGCGGCGCCGCCGCGACCTCGGGACGCCGGCTGACCGGGCCACATTCGCGACGTTGCACACCGCATCGCTGGCGGCGCCGCACCTGCGGTCCGGCCTGACGCCTGACGGGGCGGCCCGCGCCGTGCGGCATCTGCGGGCGTTGCTCGGCACCGCTGCGGTGGCCCTCGTCGACACCGCGGCGACGCTGGCGTGGGACGGAGCCGGTGGCCACCATGCGGCGGGCGCCGTCGGCCTTGCCGAGCCGGTGCTGCGCGGTGGCGGAACGCTGGTGCTCGGGGCGGCGCGGGTCGGCTGCACCAGCCTCGACTGCCGGATCCGGGCGGCGGTCATCGTGCCGGTGACCAGCGGGGACCAGGTGGTCGGGGCGCTCGCCGCCTACTCCCCCGACATCGGCGCCGGCCTGGTGCGCGCGGCGGTGGAGGTGGCCCGCTGGGTGTCGGCGCAGGTCGAGCTGGCGGAGCTGGAGGCGTCCCGGACGAGGGCTGTCGAGGCGGAGCTGCGGGCACTGCGGGCGCAGATCAGCCCGCATTTCGTCTACAACTCGCTGGCGGTCATAGCCTCGTTTGTGCGCACCGATCCGGGGCGGGCGCGGGAGCTGCTGCTGGAGTTCGCCGACTTCACCCGGTACGCCTTCCGGCGGGGTGGTGAGTTCACCACGCTGGCCGACGAGATGCGCAACATCGAGCGCTACCTGGAGCTGGAGAAGGCGCGGTTCGGCCCACGGCTGCGGGTCCGGGTGCTGGTGGCGCCGGAGGTGCTGCCGGTGGCGATCCCGTTCCTCTGTGTGCAGCCGCTGGTGGAGAACGCCGTCCGGCACGGGCTGGAGGGACGTCCCGGCGTCGGCCTGGTGTCGCTCGGCGCGACGGATGACGGTGGGCAGGCGCACATCTGGGTCGAGGACGACGGCGCCGGCTGCGATCCGGAGGTGGTGCGCCGCGCGCTGGCCGGCCGGGCGGCCGGTGACTCGATCGGCCTGGGCAACGTGGACGCCCGCCTGCGCCAGGTCTTCGGGGACGCCTGCGGGCTGGTGGTGGAGACCGCACCCGGCGCAGGCACCCGGGTGAGCTTCCGCGTGCCGAAGTACGCCCCCGGCGTCCGGGCCGGCTGACCGCACGCCGCCACGAACCACCGGCAGCGCGAAAACCGGCCGAGCAACCGCTGGCGAAGAACCTGCCGCCACAGGCACTACTCCCGCTCTGGCATGTGACGCGCACTTCATCGTAGGCTACCGATCATGACCGTGGCGCGGCAGCAGGCACGTGGGGCAACGGTACGGGCCCTGGTGGTGGACGACGAGGCTCCCGCGCTGGCCGAGCTGCGCTGGCTGCTCGAGCAGGACGCCCGGGTGGGGCAGGTCAGCGCCGCCGCCAGTGCGGAACAGGCGCTGCGCCTGCTCGACACCGAGCCGTTCGACGTGGTCTTCAGCGACATCCGGATGCCGGGCCTGGACGGGCTCGATCTCGCCCGGGTGCTGGCCCGCTTCTCCGACCGCCCGCAGGTCGTCTTCGTCACCGCCTACGACCGGCACGCGCTGGACGCCTTCGAGGTGCGGGCCACCGACTACCTGCTGAAACCGGTGCGCCCGGAGCGGCTACGTGAGGCGGTGCACCGGGTACTCGACGCGGCAGGCGTCCGGGAGGCGCCGTCCGCGGAGGCCGACGAGACGATCGCCGTCGAGCTCGGCGGGGTCACCCGGTTCGTGTACCGCTCCGAAATCGCCTATGCGATGGCCCTCGGTGATTACGTGCGGCTCTACACCGCGACCGGCAGTTATCTGCTGCGGGCCTCGCTGACCACGTTGGAACAGCGGTGGGCCCATGCCGGCTTCGTGCGCATCCACCGCAGCACCCTGGTCGCGCTCGGCGCCATCGACGAGCTGCACTGCGACGAGGGGCGGTACTCGGTCCGCGTCGGCAGGCAGGTGCTGGCGGTCAGCCGCCGCCACACCAGGGAGCTGCGGGACCGCCTGGTCCAGGGCACCCGCCCGAGCCGGAGCCGGGAGCGTGACGCCTGACCGGGGCGCCTTCACCCGGCCCACCGGCGCGGGTGAGGATCACCGCGCCGCGGGCGCCGGGTCCGGCGGGCCGGCCGCTGCGGGCACCCGTCCGGGACGTCGACAGCTCGGCCGGGGTACGCGAGGTCTACCTGCGGTCTCTGCTGCGGGTACAGCGCCGGCTGGCCGTGGGGGTGCTCGCGGCCGTGGCACTGCCGCTGGCAGCGGTGCCACTGGCGTTCGCGGCGGTGCCAGCATTGTCGTCCTACCGGCTTGGCGGGCTGCCGCTGCCCTGGCTGGTGCTGGGGCTCGCGATCCATCCACTGCTGTTCGCGGCCAGCGTCTGGTACGTCCGGCGCGCTGAACAGACCGAAGTCGACTTCACCGCCCTGCTGTCCGCCGACCTGTTCCCCACCGACCCGCCGTCCGGCAGCCCGCTGCCCATCGACCCACCGTCCCGCGAATGATGTCGGCCGCGGTGGGAGAGCGCGGGTGACGCAGGCGGTGGCCGTGGCGCTGGTGTGCGCGGCGACCGTGGCCGTCGGGGCGCTCGGGCTGCGGCTGTCGCGCACCACGAGCGACTTCTACGTCGCCAGCAGGATGGTCAGCCCGCGCTGGAACGCCTCGGCGATCGGTGGGGAGTACCTGTCGGCGGCCAGCTTCCTCGGGGTCGCCGGCCTGGTGCTCGCCGCCGGCACCGACATGCTGTGGTACCCGATCGGCTACACCGCCGGGTATCTGGTGCTGCTGGTGCTGGTGGCCGCGCCGCTGCGTCGTTCCGGCGCGTACACCTTGCCCGACTTCGCCGAGATCCGCACGGGTTCGCCCGCCGTGCGGCTGGCGGCGTCCGTGCTGGTAGTCGGCATCGGCTGGCTGTACCTGCTGCCGCAGTTCCGCGGTGCCGGGCTGACGCTGCGCACGGTCACCGGAGCCCCGGGCTGGGTCGGTTCCACAGTGGTGGCCGTCGTCGTGCTGGTGAGCGTGGCGGCCGGCGGCATGCGCTCGATCACCCTGGTGCAGGCGTTCCAGTACTGGCTGAAGCTGACAGCGATCGCTTTTCCCGCCGTGGTCCTGCTGCTGGTGTGGGGCGCCGACGGGGCGCCGGACCCGGTCGCCGACCGGCCGCCGGTCGCCGCCGCGCCGATCACGGTGACGTTCACCGAGTCGGTCCGGGTGCGGGTGGACGTCCCCGCGACCGTCACCGTCGACGGCACGGTGGACGGTGCGCTGGCCCGGGGCGAACTGCGGCTGGCCGCACCGGGCGAGCTGACGTTCGGCGCCGGGACGACCGTCGTCGTGCCGGCGGGTGCGGTCGTGCCGCGCGCGGAGTCCGTCCCGGCCGGTGACGGCGAGAGCTGGCTGGCACCGGTCGCGGCCGACGGCACGGACGACCATCCGGTGTACCGGACGTACTCGCTGCTGCTGGCCCTGCTGCTCGGCACGATGGGCCTCCCGCACGTGATCGTCCGGTTCTACACCAACCCCGACGGCCGGGCCGCCCGGCGGACCGCGGCGGTGGTGGTCGGCCTGCTCGGCCTCTTCTACCTGTTCCCTCCGGTCTACGCGGCCCTCGGCCGCCTCTACGCCCCGGATCTGCTGCTGAGCGGCCGGACCGACGCGGTCGTGCTGCTGCTGCCCGAGCGGATGCTGCCCGGCCGGTGGGGCGAGGCGACGTCCGCGCTGGTGACAGCGGGCGCGTTCGCCGCGTTCCTGTCGACCGCGAGCGGGCTGACGGTGTCCGTCGCCGGGGTGCTCAGTCAGGACCTGCTGCGGGGACGGGCCCGGGCGAGCGTCGCCGGGTTCCGGGCCGGCTCACTGATCGCCGTGGTGGTGCCGGCGCTGCTGTCGCTGCTGACGGTGCGGGTGGGGCTCGCGGACACCGTGGGCCTGGCGTTCGCGCTGGCGGCGTCGACGTTCTGCCCGCTGCTGGTGCTGGGCATCTGGTGGCGGCGGCTGACCGCCTTGGGGGCGCTGGCGGGGCTGGCCGCCGGCGGCCTGCTGGCCGGCGCGGCGGTCGTCCTGACCATGATAGACGTCGACGTGCCGGGCCTCGGGGGCGTCCTGCTGGCCCAGCCCGCCGCGTGGACGGTGCCGGCGGCGTTCGCGGTCACCATCGGCGTGTCGCTGGCGACGCCGCAGGCGGTTCCCGGCGACACCCAGCAGGTGCTGGTGCGCCTGCACGCTCCCGAGGGCCGCCACCTCGGCCGCGCCGCCCGGCCGTTGTGAGGCAGCCGCTCGTCGCGGCGAACCGGCCGCTCGTCGACGGCGGGCGGACCGTCGAACGAGCTGGGGTGCCGCCCGCCGCAAGGCCCGGCGTGGCGTCTTCCCGCGCGGGCGTGCTGCCACGACAGTCGTCCGCAGGCGGAGGAGATTGTCCTGCCGCCGACGGGACCGACGGTATTGGGAGGGCAGACGGTGGCCACCACGCACGTCGCGCCGGACGATGACGGCGCAACGACCAGCGCCCCCTTAGGCGCCCCCTTAGGCGCCCCGCCCGGCGGCCCGGCCGCCGCCGACCTCCCGGCACAGCCCGCGACTGACCCGACACCTGCCGCGGGCGGCCCGGCGCCGACCTACACGGACATCCAGCGCAGTGCCGAGTTCGCGGCGCTGCGGCGCCGCTTCCGGCGGTTCGTCTTCCCACTGACCGGGCTGTTCCTGGTCTGGTATTTCTTCTACGTCCTGCTCGCGGCGTTCGCGCCCGGTTTCATGAGCACCGAGGTGGTCGGGAACATCAACATCGGCCTGCTGTTCGGGCTCGGCCAGTTCGCCTCCACGTTCGCGATCACCATGGCGTATGCCCGCTGGGCGGACCGGACGTTCGATCCCGCCGCCGAGGCGCTGCGCGTCCGCTTCGAAGCCGGGCAGCACGCGGAAGCCGGGCAGCACGCGTGAGCGCGACCGGCGAGGCGCTGGCCGCCGCCCCCGCAGAGCTGCTGGCCGCCGCCCCGAACAGGGCGCTGGCCGCCGACACCGTCGGCGAGCCGGCGGTCAACATCACGATCTTCGCCGTCTTTGTCCTGATCACGCTGGCGATCGTGATCCGGGTGTCGCGCACCAACCGGACCGCCGCCGACTTCTACGCTGGCGGGCGGGCCTTCTCCGGCCGGCAGAACGGCATCGCGATCTCCGGCGACTATCTGTCCGCCGCGTCCTTCCTCGGCATCGCCGGCGCCATCGCGCTGCAGGGCTACGACGGGTTCCTCTACTCGATCGGGTTCCTGGTCGCCTGGCTGGTAGCGCTGCTGCTGGTCGCCGAGCTGCTGCGCAACACCGGCCGCTTCACGATGGGCGACGTGCTGAGCTTCCGGCTCCGGCAGGGCCCGGTCCGCACCGCGGCCGCCGTCTCAACCCTGGCGGTGAGCTTCTTCTACCTGCTCGCCCAGATGGCCGGCGCCGGCGGACTGGTCAACCTGCTGCTCGGTGTCTCCGGCGGGACGGGGCAGAACGTCACGATCGCCGCCGTCGGCATCCTAATGATCGTCTATGTGCTCGTCGGCGGGATGACGGGCACCACCTGGGTCCAGATCATCAAGGCGGTGCTGCTCGTCCTCGGCGCCGCGCTGATGACCTTCTGGGTCCTGGGCAAGTCCGGGTTCAATTTGTCGTCGCTGCTCGGCGACGCGGTGGCGGCAAGCCCCAGGGGCGAGGCGGTCCTCGGCCCGGGTGTGCGCTACGGGACGTCCACACTCACGAAGATCGACTTTGTGTCGCTCTCGCTGGCGTTGGTGCTCGGCACCGCCGGGCTGCCGCACGTGCTGATGCGCTTCTACACGGTGCCCTCGGCGAAGGAGGCGCGGCGCAGCGTCGTCTGGGCGATCTGGATCATCGGCTGCTTCTACCTGTTCATCCTGGTTCTCGGCTACGGCGCGATGTACCTGGTGGGGGCGGAGGCCATCAACGCGGCCCCCGGCAAGGTGAACTCGGCGACACCGCTGCTCGCCTTCGAGCTGGGCGGGACGTTCCTGCTCGGCATCATCGCCGCGGTGGCGTTCGCGACGATCCTCGCCGTCGTCGCCGGGCTGACGATCACCGCCAGCGCGTCGTTCGCGCATGACGTCTACAACAGCGTGGTGAAGAAGGGCGAGGCCGACCCGGACTCGGAGGTGCGGGTAGCCCGGATCACCGCGGTCGTCGTCGGCATCGTCGCGATCGTCGGCGGCATCTTCGCCAAGGACCAGAACCTCGCCTTCCTGGTCGCGCTGGCTTTCGCGGTCGCGGCGTCGGCGAACCTGCCCACGATTCTGTACTCGCTGTTCTGGAAGGGCTTCACGACCCGCGGCGCGCTGTGGAGCATCTATGGCGGGCTGACGTCGGCGGTCGTGCTCATCGCGTTCTCACCGGTGGTCTCCGGCAAGGTGGACGCGACCGGCACCAGCACCTCCATGATCAAGGACACGTCGGTCGACTTCTCCTGGTTCCCGCTGGAGAACCCGGGCCTGGTGTCCATCCCCCTGGCGTTCCTGCTCGGCTTTCTCGGCTCGGTCACGTCACGGGAACCGCACAACGCGCAGAAGTACGCCGAGATGGAGGTTCGTTCACTGACCGGTGCCGGCGCGGAGAAGGCCGCCACGGCCCACTGACGGAGCTGACCGACCGGGGGCCGGGCCGGCGGTAGCCGGTAGCCTGTCAGGGCTGCGACAAAGTCGTGGTCGGCGTGTCGGCTGGCGTCGCGGGCTGGTAGCGGCTAGTACTCCAGCCGGACTTTAGTGATCATTTTGATCTGATGGGTCACGGTTGAGATGCGACGTTGAGGTGGAGCCGGTCCAGGCATACAAGAGGCCACCGGTGATCATCGAGGTTTGTGACGACTCTCGAAGATCATCCGGTGGCCGTGTGCCCCAGCGTAGACCCCGACGGGTGGCGAGAGGCGTTCGAGGGGCTCGCGGTCCGGCTCGACCGCCGGTTCCGTCGGCCGGAGTCCCGCCGGCGGATGCGCCGGTTCCTGCGCGGGCTGATGGCCGGGCTGCCGCGGGTGAATTGCTGGACGTTGGCGGAGTACGCCGGGGTGAACCGCCCCGGGAAGGTTGGAGGCTCTAGGTTGTGACTGTGACCTGGGGTTTCTGGGCTGTCAGGTAGTAGTTGGCTTCGCATTCGACTGGTGGGATGTGGCCTATCTCACCATGTAGGCGTCG
>NZ_JBFLUG010000217.1:0-8208 GCF_041008525.1 Parafrankia sp. FMc2
ACCCGTTCCCTTTCCACCTGCTCGGCGGGCGTCAACCCGCCACCCGTCGCATACCTCATGTAAAAGGTTTACCCACTCGCCAGCAGCCGTCACCAGACATAGTGACACCACATATTAATCATCAGTACCGAGGCCAACAGCCCCCCGAACACCCTGGCGTGGCCTGCGTGGTCTACCGTCGTCGACGCGGCCGTCTCGTTCTGATGTTGCGTCACACCACGTCATGATCAAGGCGGCCGTCCTCATGCTTGCAGCCACCCCCTCAAACCGCTGAACAGCAGCGACGAGCACCGCCAGACCTATCTACAGCTGCCGTATCAAAGCGAGAGCGTGCCGGAGCCTTGCGTAACAGCCGGAGCCGAGTAGCGGGCGGAGGTGTAGCGGAGAGCTCACCCGGCCAACTGGGGCGCTCACGACGCGACGTCACCCAGTACGTCGCGGTACACCCGAAAGGTCTGCTCGGCAGCGGCGGCCCACGAGAAGCTCTGGGCACGACCGAGACCCATGCGGATCAACTGTTGACGTTCCTGCTCGTCATCCAAAAGTCCAAGCATGGCTCCGGCCCAGGCATCAACGTCCGTTGGGTCAATCAGGCGGCCCCCGTCCCCCACGATCTCGGGCAGCGCCGTGGCGTCCGCTGCGAGCACCGGTGTGCCCAGACTCATCGCCTCGACTACCGGCAGGCCGAAACCCTCGTAGCAGGAAGGAAAGGTGAGGGCCACCGCACCGCGCAGAATTCCGATCAAATCCGGCCGAGGTACTCGCCCGGGACGCAGGACACGCTTGGACAGCCCCAGACTCTCGATGTCACGTCGCACCGTCTCCTCAGCCCGCCCCTGCCCACCGGTGAGCACAAGAATGACGTCCGGCTCCTTCTCCGCAACCTTGGCAAACGCGCGCAGCAGCATTTCATGGTTCTTGTGCCGGGAGGTCACGGCGTTGAAAACGAACCAGCGTCCTCGGATCCCGTAGCGCTCCCTCACCTCGGCTATCGACATCTGGGAAGTCGGCTCTTCCACGCCTAGATGGATGATGCGGACCCGCTCCGGTGGGATCCCGAAGCGATCGATGACGGAGTTCCGTGCGAAATTGGACGGTGTGATGACGGCTCGAGCCCGATTGGCGGATCGCGGCGCGACCGACCGCAGGTAAAACGTCTTCACGCGCGAGAAGTTCTCAGGAATATCGAAAGGCTGCAGGTCGTAGATGGTCACTACTCCCGGGACGCCACATCCAGGGGGGATGACATTACCCATGTGATGCATGACGTCGATTTTTGATCTGCGCGCCTCGGCCGCGAGCCACGAGTTCTCACCCAGTACCCGCAATGGCCGTATATGACCATTAATAGGGAGCACCTTGGTGTTGAAACGGACAGCAACTTCCGGATGCTCGCGTACGAAGCTGTCGAGGCAGAACAGAGATAGTTCGTGGCCAGCTGGCCGTTGCTGGGCCAGCTCACCGAGCAGACCCAGCGCCGCGGTTTCGGCGCCGCCGACCATTCTGGGGATCAGGGAGAGAAGATTTATTCCGACATGACGCGACGCACTCATGAGTCAGACGACCTTCCACGCCACACGCAGGGGATCACCCGCGAAGACACCGACAGCCCCACTTGCCATCGGCCACCCGACACTCGAAGGATCCTCAGATTCACGCACTGTCCCCTTCTCAGGCGTCGACAGGAAAAATCGGTCCCATGGCCTTCGCATCGCGAAGTGCCCTATATCAGATTCACCTTGCATGCAAAAGAGGGATTCGGAGGTTGCGGGTGGCATGTTTCCGCGTTTCCAGGGCCTCGAGGGGAGGATCGGTGCGCATCGAGGTGTCGAGCCGCCAGCCGACAATCTTCCGGGAGTGCACGTCTGTCACGGACGCCACATAGAGCATCCCCTCCCACGTCGGCACGTAGGTGAAGTCCGCGACCCACAGCGCGTTCGGCCGGTCCGCGCTGAACTGCCGGTCCACCAGGTCCACCGGCCTCGCCGCGGCCGGATCGGCCTGGGTCGTCCGCGACCTGGCCCCACCCCGCAGCGCCCCGACCAGCCCGGCGGCGCGCATGCCGCTCAACCGTGCACCGGGCCACCGCGATGCTCTCCCGGTTCAGCACTCGCCAGACCTTCCGCGATCCGCGCCGCGTCCGGGCTCGTCGTCCCCGGCCGCACCCTGATCAACTTCGGCCTGGTTCACCCACAGCCACAACGTCACCGGATGAACATCCGACCGCTTCGCGACCGTCGAGATCGCACGATGCTTCTCCGCAGGCTACTCACTACGCATCTGCGGCACGAGACGGACGGAACGCTCACGAAGCTCATCGGGGTACTTCCTCGAAGCCGGCATACGGTCCTCTCAAACCAGCAGTTCTCCATCGAACCCGGGGCGGTTCACCTGCCTGCTACAGCCCGACCAGGCGAGACCCGGTATGCCAGACGAGTTATCAAGACCAGCATTATAATCGTCATCGGAAGCTGCGCAAGGACGTCGCCCACGCCCGCCTCAGATTTGATGATCAGCGGAAAAAGCGGCACGAATAGGACCGCGAGCCGTGGGTCCAGAATAGGGTGTAGCCGTTCATCCACCAGTCTGGCAAATACACCAAACAGCATCATCCCTATAGCCAGCGGGAGCAAACCTCCATAACGATACAGGTCACCTTGCGGCAGGATCGCGGCAGAGGTATATATTGATCGATCCATGGAGTAGTAGTCGTGATTAAAGGTATACGCATCTTGCAGAACGGGTTTGTCCGGCCATACAAACCGTGGTATTGCCCCGAACATGGGCATCTGAAGAAGTTCCCACGAGGATCGGTAACCGATGATGTCCGGCGTACGCTGAAGGGTTACCGCTAGGCTGTCAATAGAACTCACCCGGTACAGGAGATAGTCACCGGAGTCAGTGATCGTCTTAGCGAGCGACTGATCTTCCTGGGTCGCAGCAAAAATGCCCGGGGCGGCCCGTACAGCATCGCGGGTGTCCAATGCCCCGGAGGAGGATCGGACCGCCTCACGATAGGCCACGTTAAACGGGATTATAACTACAAGAAATATCCCTACTCCAAGCAGGGCCCATTTGAATGGGAATCTGTACCGGGCGACCGCAAACACGATACAGATCGAAAGAATTATCAGCGCAAATTCTTCTTTCATTCCACTGACTAGCCCGAAGGACACTTCTACCAACAGAATTACAAGTAGGGTCAGGCGACGCCGAGCACCACCATGTTGCGCAAGATCGCTAGCGGCAATCACCAGAGCGGCGGCGCCGAAACCACCAATTATGGTAAGCGGTTGTGTATAGAAAGTCGGCGAATTGATGCGGGCCTCGGGATCACCCAGGTACGCATAACGTCCAAGCAGTATCAGGCAGACGCGTGCCAGCACGGACACCGCGCTTAGAATCCACGGCACGCTTGGCGAGTACAGGCGAGGAATTTTTCCTGGCAGTGCCAACATAGCGAGTTTCCGACCGACTGCAAGTCCGATCTGGCCGGGCCCCAACAGATATCCAGCTACCCAGAAAGCCAAGCCGAGACTAGCCACGGCAAGAGCCGAAAGAACGCTCACCTCGCGAATCTGCGCAGTGATATTTGATCGAGAGGTGCTCCACCCGATGGTCGCGACACCCAGCGAAAGAGCGCTCCACGCCAGATACCAGGGTCCGAGTCTCATTTGACCGAGCCCGTAAAACCGATTGAAACGAACCCCGATCAGCGCGATTGCCGCGGCACATTCGACAGCTAGACAAGTCGCTCGCAGGCCGATTCTTGTCCGATCGGGAAAGTAGTACAGGGAATCAATGATCCACAGCATGATACATATCACACCGAGGAGCAGGGATACACCTGATACTCGCCTTCTGGACAGGCCAGCCGCCGGCTGTGCATCCGAGGGCTTTACGACTTCCTGATCCGCGTGCACGGCAGGTGAGCCGAATTTTCGAGCCGACGGCTGATAGAAACTCACCGGCAGCGGCCTCGTCAGTGGCGGCCGGTCTGGAGACCGCTCCCTCTCGTGCACCATATTCCCCAGTCGTCTATAAGCACGTCCCTGCGACTGCTGTCGCCATTGCCCACATGCCATGCGCGCCGATCGATCAAGGGTGCAACGAAGTCATCCACGCCGCCCCCGACGTTTCATTTACCAGATCTAAAGGCACCACGTAAAATGCCACCTACTCGCCTCAAGAAGGTTTCCTAAAACGCCTTCGCTATGATCTCGGCGTCGTTACTCAGGCGCATTCATCACCGGGATTTCCATCGAGCAGACCGCAGTTCTTCGCACATATCAAGACCGGGTTCAGAGCATTGATGAGCGAGGCCCACGCTGGCTCTCCGGAGGAATTCCACTTTCCCCACATCAGGCGACCAACCTCCCAAAATTGCCAGCAGCGACCCTGCGATCGCGAACCGCTACTAGTTCATGTCGCGTTATCCTCACCCGCCAGCACCGCAGACCGGTTCCGGTTGACATGGGCGATGGCCAGCCGACGCAGGCCACTCGGAACGGAGCCGATCGGTATGTCGACTGCCCGGAGGAGCGCGTAGAAGAGCAAGAAGAATGTCGTGGTGTAAGCGACGCTCGATGCAATTGCCGCACCTGCTACGCCCATCGTCGAAACGAGCGACGAAAGTACTATTATGGTGAGCACCGCCCCCACGCCCTCACAGCGCGCGATCGCCAAAGAACGGTTGAGGCCGCGGAGCATATCACCCATTGCCCGGTTACAGCCGAGTACGGCGGTTCCGGGCACGAGTAGCCATATCAGCAAAATGCTGGCCCGGAAGTCGTCGCCGAACAACAACGGGATCACCAGTGGGCAGAGCGCGCCTGTAACCACTGCAGCACAAGTACCAACCGTCAGGCTGCCCACGACCCCGGCAAAGACGATCTGCCGCGGCGAAGAACGTCGAGCGGCACTCGGACTGGCCGCCAACCGGGGCATGGCAACGTTACCGAATGCGGCACACACTGGCAGGGTCAACTGGCTCATCGACACCGCCACCGCATAATGGCCGAGATCAGCTGAATCCACCAGGAGAGCAAGAACGAGAATGTCGAGGTTGGAGTTCAGCAGATTCGGAGCCGAGGCAAGGAGATTCGCGCCGCCGTATCTCAGGAGATCCCTGCTAACATCCGCGCGCAGGGCTCCCCGCCCGGGCAAACTTCGCCTACATAGTTGCTGTGCGACGACTGCTTGGAGCACCAGTGAGCCGACCAGGCAGAACATAGCCTGTTCCAAGGTGAGAGTCCAAGCTGAGACCAGGATCAGAATTATGCCCAGATTGGCAAACGGTTGGATAACACGCAGCCAATTCCAGGCGCTGATCCGAGTCGCCTGCAGCGCGAAGGTCCAACATGCAGCGACAAAGATAACGGGTTGCGCAAGAAAGGCGATTCGGAACGCGGTGACGGCATTTTGATCATCCTTTGCGAGGATGGGGGCCGCGAGGAAGCCAGCAACGCCAACCACCGTCCCCAGGGCCAAAAGGAGCGCGCCTCCCGTGCGGACGATGTCGCGTGCCGCAGCCGGGTTCCGCGCGACGTAGAAACAGATTGCCGCGGTGAGACCGAACTCGCCAATGGTGGCCGCCGCCATGAGGTACGCGCCGACAGCAGCATAGCTGCCACGTCCGGCGGCTCCCAGATAGCGCGCAAGCAGTATCCCACTCGCCGATCCGAGCACAGTGAAGGCGATGCTCGTCACCGCGGTGGCTCCGACCGACCCCAGGTAGCCACCGTCCGTCGCCGTTTCTCGGTGACGAGCGGATCTCATGTGATCTGGTTCCGCGGGAAAATAGCTCGTGTCAGTTCTGCGACAATATAATCGAGACGGTCCCACTCCGGAGAAAGTGCGAGGACGTTGGTCGTGTATACCGTTCCGTACGCGGGTTTCAGTCCGCGCGGGGTCAGATTATAGATCGTGTAGTTTAGTTCCCGCAAGAACCCGACGAGCTCCTTCGAATTGGTGCCGCGTCGAGCGAGATGACTCGGTACCACCTCGAGCAAAATCGCCGGACGGCTGGTACGAAGTAGCTCCTCCGCCCCTCTGAGAACGTCGAGTTCAAAGCCCTCCACATCGATTTTAATAAGTGCAGGGACGCGGTTCTCGGTAGAATAGGTGTCCAGCGTGGTCATGGCCGTGGTGACATCCGGAACAGCGTCATCTACCACATGGGCCAGGCCGGAGGCATTCCGAGTTGTCTGTAGTCCCACGTTACCGACGGCCGAACCCACCGCTACCGGTGAAGGTCGGACGTTCTGAAGCCTGTTCTGCCCTACTAGCGCACGAAGTACTGCCATGGTTCGCGGCACGGGCTCGAATGCATGTACCTCGCCGACATCATGCACCAGACCAGCAGCCCATAGAGTGTAGACGCCAATATTTGCGCCGACATCATAACAGCAGTCTCCGGGGCGCAGGACCGCCGCGAATACCGGTGCGAGCGCTGGCGAGCGGTAGCTCAACGCAACCAGATCACGAAGCGAACCGTCCTGGCAGTCCTCCACACGAAAGATCATTCCATTGATGAGGCGCCCCTCCAGAGGGCCACTGTAACGATGCCCTCCTCCTCGGACCCACGCCGTGAGCCGGTCGTGGCCCCGGACGTCCGGGAGGCGGGCGCCCAGCCAACCGGCAGCCCGCCACCGCGCTGGTCCCAGTCCATGCCCGCCGGGCGAAGTAAGAGTAACCGCTGAACCCTCAGACACGTACCCTTTGTATCACGTCGAATGCGGAGGGTAGCGAAGCGTGGAGCTGCGGAGCGTCGCGCGCTGAAACGGTGAGCGCCTCCCGCGGCAGATCGCCGAAGATCTGCTGATCGTCGCGCTGGCTCACTCCCGGCCAGATGCCGTCATCGCGTGCAGCACCGCGCGAATCCCGACCTAGCCTCGGGCTTTCACCGGGGTGATCGTCTGTTGGGGTTCCGGAAAGGGGAAAGTGCTCCTGAGCTGGGAGGATCGGGCTTGCTGAGGGCCTGAATCTCACCGAACCAAGGAGCACCTTCGCGGTGAAGACTACCGCTCTGTATCCGTCTGTCCGCGTGGACGCCGCCGGGCGTGGAATCGTGTCGCACGCGGGCGGGCTCATGCTGACCGAGACGGTCCGGGCCAGTGGACTCGGGCAGGCGCTGTCGGCGGCGTTGGCGCCATGGCGGCCGGACCGGGCGGTGCACGACCCGGGCAAGGCGCTGTGCGATCTGGCGCTGTTACTGGCGTTGGGCGGGGACTGCCTCGCGGACGTGTCGCTCCTGCGCGCGGAACCAGCCGTGTTCGGACGGGTCGCGTCGGACCCGACCGTGTCCCGCACGGTCGACCGCCTCGCTGTCGACGTCGAGAAGGCGCTGAAGGCGATCGACGCCGCCCGCGCGGTCGCCCGGGCCCGCGTCTGGGAACTGGCCGGCACGCACGCCCCGCACGCCGGGAAATCCGCCGACGATCCGCTGGTCGTCGATCTGGACGCCACCCTGGTCACCGCGCACTCGGAGAAGGAGAACGCCGACCGGACCTGGAAGAAGGGATTCGGGTTCCACCCGCTGTGGGCGTTCGCCGACCACGGCCCGGAAGGGTCCGGGGAGCCGCTGGCGGTACTGCTGCGGCCGGGTAACGCCGGGGCCAACACCGCCGCCGACCACGTCACCGTGGCCACCGCCGCGCTGGCGCAGCTACCCCGGCGGCTGCGCCGGGGCCGGTCGGTGCTGATCCGGACCGACAGCGGCGGTGGCACGCACGCGTTCCTCGACTGGCTGCACCGCCGCCGGCTGGCCTACTCGGTCGGGTTCACCCTGCCCGAGAGCGCCACCGACCTGATCGCGCGGGTCCCTGCGGGGGCGTGGACACCCGCCTACAACAGCGACGGGCAGCCCCGCGACGGCGCGTGGGTCGCCGAGCTGACCGGGTTGATGGACCTGTCCGGCTGGCCGGAGGGCATGTGGGTCATCGTGCGTAAGGAATCTGAATGACCGTGTCAAGCCGCCGCGGTAGCGGGTCGTGGCGCGGTCGGTGTGAACGTGCGGCCGTCACGCAGCAGAGCCCACAGGACGTCGACGAGGCGGCGAGCGAGGGCAAGCAGGGCCTGGATGTGGATCAGCCGCTCGTGGCGTTTGCGGTCGTAGAAGGTCCTCGACGGTCCTGGTGCGCGGATGCTGGACAGGGCCGCCATGGAGAACACCCGCCGCAGTCTGCGGTTGTAGCGCTTGGGGCGGCG
>NZ_JBFLUG010000218.1:0-8202 GCF_041008525.1 Parafrankia sp. FMc2
GACACCGGCGAACACGCATCGTCACGGCCAGGTGGGGCCAAAACTCGTTCCCCAACCAACCCGCGAAGATCGACAAGTGGGGCCAGGAGCCGCTGGAAGGTGGGGCCAAAACTCGCTACCGGAGCCATCCGGCAATCTTCGGGGAGCGGCGGCACCACGGCGGCAGGATCGCCGAGGAGAACCGCTGCCGTTGCCCGCTGTCAGGGTCGACGCGGCGGTCGTTGACCCGCGGCGCCTGAACCTCGACCGCGCCCGCGGCGGTCATCACCTGCCGCGGCTGGGCACGGCCGTTACGGACCACCAACCGGCGGCCACGTTCGTCACGCTCGTCAGCGAGCTCGGCGATGTAGGCGTCGACCTCGGCTTCCAACGCGGCCGCGAGCATCCGCCGGGCACCCTCCCGGACGATCTCATCGATCAGCGACGACCTGGCCGCCTGGCCGTCCTCGGATCCGTTGTCCTCAGGTACTACCGTGAGCACGGGCGTGCCTTCCCGACCGACGCGCCAACGTCGGCCTGACTGAGACCTCAACCTCGATCACCGGGAAGGTACGCCCTCCCCAGCCGATCCACAGGTCTCAACCATTGCTCGGGCTCGAACCCCTGACGCGCCAGTGGCACTTCCCGAGGTAGCCAGGCATTCAGCGCGGCCAGTCGGACTGAGCGCTATTTCGAGTCCGGGATCTTCGAGTGACGCACGGCCGCGCCGGTCAACCCCTATCCGATCTTTCTGGCATTCACATTGCCGGCGTAGCCGGCCCGTCGGATCTTCGTGTGGGTGGGTTCGACGGACACGGTCGGGCCGTTGACGTGCAGGTTCAGGTTCGCATTAATGCTGGTTGGGTGCACTGGTCACCGCGACCATCGACGCGACCTGGGCATTTGGCCAGAGCAGGCATCCTGGCGACCAGCACTAATGCGAACCTCCATAGCGTGACCGGGCACACGCGGAGCGCTGCAACTATGGTTCGTATGCCCGGGCAGTGCTCCCGCCACCGTCATCCGGCGATGATGAACGACCAGCATCCGGCAGACGGACGCGCCCAGTTGGGGATCCGTGGGCGGCTGGCGTCTCGGTTCTTCCGCACCCCGTGACCGCTTCCGTGGCCGGGCTCGCGCCGGCTACGACGCGGGATGACGTCGGCTCTACTGGCTCGTCCGGACCGAGGTCCGTCCACAGCGTTCCCGATCTGTGCTCTGATCGAGCGCCGGACGCAGGCGGGCGCTTCATGCAGCCGGCCCACGTCGGGTAGCCGGTTCCTGGAGTGAAGCTGGTTCGTCGCCCACGGGCCCGCGTCTCCCTGGCTCGGCGCATGCAGTCGAGGTGTCCGGGTCGTCAGGCGGTCCGGGTGCCGTGGATGACGCCGAGGTCGAGTTCGATGCGGCGTCCGTGGACGGTGACGACGATGCTGGCGGTGTCGGCGCCGGTGGCGGTGAGGTAGTCGTAAAGGGTCGACAGGAGCATGTCCTCGCGGCTTTCGAGACGCGAGACAGCGGCCTGGCCGACACCGAGCTTCTTGGCCACCTCTGCCTGGGTCATCTGTGCCGCCTTGCGGATCATCGCCAGGTTCATGGCGTAGACCCGGTCCATCTCCTCCGCCGCCATGTGGGCGTCGGCGACGTCAGCGGCGAGCTGGGGGTCGGCCAGGAGCCGGTTCAGGTGGTCGTTGCCACGGACGAACTTCGATGGCAGCTGCGGGGCGTCCTCTGTCATGGCTTCTCCTCGTGGGATGTCTCGCGCTTCCACTGGTCGATCATGGGATCGGCTCTGGCGGCCACTCCGTCGTAGAAGACGTCTCCCAGCCGGGCCTTGTCGGCGGCGAACAGGGCGACGACCACGGTGCCCGTCCCTGGAGGAAACCAGCAGATCAGCCGGACAGCTACCCGTGGGTCGTAGGCGTGCGAGACCCGCCAGAGCGGGTAGCGGCGCGACTGCCGCACCCAGCGCAGAGCGCCATCTCGCTGTCCCGGGTGGGCGGATCTGTCAGGTTCCGCAACTGGTCGAGGGCACGGGCCGCGTAGGCCAGCAGGAGGCGCGAATGTTCGTCGCCTGCGCGCACATCCTCCTCGAGGCGGTCGAGCCACCGGCCGAAGTCCTCAGGCCAGTCAATGTCCACTGCGACATCATTACATCGAGAGCATATTCCATGCAAGGCATGGCGCGTCGATCGGCCCATCGGAGCCGGTCAAATCGGGCCCAACACCACACGAACCGGCTTCCCGTGCCCGCCGACCTGCAGCTACAGAGAACCACGCCGACCGATAGGTCGAACCTATCGACCCAGACCGGAAGCCAGCTACGGAGCGTGATGGATCTCGACTGCTCGATACGGCTTGCCAGATAGAGCCCTATCTCGAGTCCAAGATCTTTAGGCGACACGCGGACACACCACTCAACCCCTACCCCACCTTCCTGGCGTTCACGTTGCCGACGTAGCCGGCCCGGCGGATCTTCGCGTGGGCAGGTCCGATGGACACCGCCGGGCCGGTGACCTGCAGGTTCAGGTTCGCATTAGTGCTGGTTGGGTTCACTGGTCACCGCGACCATTGGTGCGACCTGGGCATTTGGCCAGATCGGGCATCCTGGCGACCAGCACCAATGCGAACCTCCATAGCGTGACCTTCAACATACGGAGCGCAGCACCCACTCGGGTGCCTGTACAACGCTCCCGCCTGTCCATCCGGAAACGATGAACGGCCAGCATGCGGCAGATGAGCACGTGCGCTTGCCGGAGGACGGCGTGGTTGTCACGCTCTGCCGACGACGAGGTAGTCGAAGGCGGGCGGCGGGCCGACCGGGTGTTCCAGGGTTTCGATGACCTTGCGGGGGTTGTCATACGGACCTGACTGGTAAAACGGCTTGCCGTCTCTGCCGAAGGTGATGGCGGGAGGCCCGTCCCAGGCGCCGAGCTGGGCGGCGGCCCGGACGAAGTCGGCGTGCGGTTCGAAACCGAGGCCTCGGGCGTACTCCACGGCGCCGAAGACGATGTCCGCGGCGAGGCCGATCGGCGCGTCCTGCCATCCAGCTGGGTAAGCAGCGTAGTACTCGGGCACGAGCTGGGACAGCTCGACGTCGGTCCTGATGTCGGGGCCGAAGGCGTTCTTCACGCCCAGGCAGTAGACGTCGGCCAGGAACCCGCACACCGACACCCTTTCCCAGCGATGCCTGCGGGCCACCAGCACGCTCACCAGGCCGCCAGCGTTCTCCTCATCGTCCGCGGGGGGCGACCCTCGATGGCGCGACGCCCAGGGCACGAGCGATCTGCTTCGGCGATTTCCCCTCGCCGCGTAGCTGGGACACCTGATCGCGCAGCTCAGCATCGTCCACGATCAAGGAATCACAGCCATAGCGGCGTAGCTCGTAGCCCAGGCCCCACCTGCCATTACGCTGCCTGCCAGCACGCCCGGCGAGGCCGTCGATCTCAACGACCACGGTGCGACCGGAACGAGCGCTCCGAGCCGATCAGGACTCCTCGTCCCAACTCACTGACCGTCCCTGGGCGAGGCTGGTTCAGCCCGGCGGTGAGGCCAGGCACAGCCGGGCCGACAGGGCGGTCCGTCCGTGCCCCGACGTATGGGGGAAGACTGGCCGCATGGAGTTGCTGATCGCCCGCAACCCGGATCCGGATTCCCGGCTGCCGTACCTGCTGCGTCTTCCGCTGGCGGACGGGTTGGTGTTCCGCGCTGCCGGGACGTGGCCTCGGACCACCGCGCTCTACTGCTACCCGCTGCCGAGCGCCGACTGGCCGGAAACAGCGGAGCTCGTCGAGCGGGTGCCGTTGCGGTCCTGCGTCCGTCGCGGCGCGGCCATCGATCTGATCGCCGACCGGGCCCGGGAGAACCGCTCCCAGCTGGTGTTCACCACCGCGCGGGGGCGCGACGCGGTGTTCTGGCAGTCCCCACGGACCCGCAAGCAGGCCCGGCCGAACGTCCGCACCCCCACCGCCCGCGCCGGCGGCGTCACCGAGCTGGAGATCGTGGTCGACTCCCACGAGAAGTACCCCTACCGGTTCGCCACCCAACAGGTCCGCACGACACGGCGCGCCCTGCCCGCGGGCGACTACGGCCTGATCACCGACGGGCGGCTGGCCGCCGCGGTGGAACGCAAGTCCCTGCCGGACCTCGTCACCAGCCTCACCACCGGCAGGCTGCGCTACGCCCTGGCGGACCTCGCCGCCCTACCGAGGGCCGCCGTCGTCGTCGAGGACCGCTACTCCCAGCTGTTCGCGCTCGACAGGGTGCGGCCCGCCCTGGTCGCCGACGGCCTCGCTGAACTACAGATCCGCTGCCCAGGCGTGCCGATCGTGTTCTGCGAGACCCGCCCCCTCGCGGAGGAATGGACCTACCGCTACCTCGCCGCCGCCCACCTCTGGGCCACCGCCGAACAAGCCGCACTCACCCGCATCGGCCCGCTCACGGACGACCTCGACCACGCACCCAACGCCCCCGAACCAACCACCGCCGAGGTGCGCACCTGGGCCCGCGCACACGGCATCACCGTCCCCGACCGAGGACGGCTACGACCCGACGTCTGGGACGCCTGGCGCGCCGCCCACTGACCGCGGCCGACCTTCGTCAACAAGTGCGTTCGCATCTCGACGACAGAACCACGACCACCGGGGGCAAGCCCCGACATCGGCCCAGACGCGCCAGCCGGAACACCGCTGGACTACCTGATCTTCGTGGCGTTCGCATTGCCGGCGTAGCCGTCGCGGCGGATCTTCGCATGGACCGGCCCCACCGACACGGTCGGGCCGGTGACCTGCAGGTTCAGGTTCGCATTAATGCTGGTTGGGTGCACCGGTCCGTGTATTGCGCGGACAGATCTTCTCCGCTGTGTCAGCAGCTCTGGATGCCCCTTCGAGGGCGAGGGCAGCGACAGCCGAGGGATCTTCAAGCACTGCGGGCGGGCAGGCACCGGGGGTGACTACCGATTGGGTTTCGGCGGGCCGGCGGGTCGCCCTGTCAGCTGACGTACGGATTCCTCAAGGTCATGGGCGTGCGTGCGACGTCGAGCGCAGGCTGCGGGAAGCGGGGGCCGGCGGTGTAGTAGCGGGCCCGGGTTCGCCCGACCGGTTCCAGAACCTGCGCGGTGGCGAGGTCACGAAGATCGCGTTGCGCCTGCTGCAGGCTCAGGCTCTCGGCGTGCTCGTAGCGTGAACGGCGGACACGGCCCGCCATGGCCACGTCATGCAGGGCCGTGACCACCCGCTCGTCCAGACTGATGGTCTCGGCGAATTCGAAGAGTGCGTGCCAGACCCGCCCGGAGCGGTCGAGCCGGCCCGCAACGGTCTGGGCCTGCTGGTGATAGGCGGTCAGGTTGAACCGGATCCAGCTGGAGACGTCCTGGTCGGGAAGGTACGTCGGGCCCCGGTCGGCGAGTTCGCGGTAGTACTCCCAGGTGTTGCCGGGGCGGCCGAGCCACGCCTCGATGGACGAGAACTCCGGGGCCAGAACACCCTCGCGGGCGATCATGAGCGTCTGCAGCGAACGGGACATCCGGCCGTTCCCGTCGGCCCAGGGGTGGATGGACACCAGGTGCAGATGCGCCATCGCCGCCCGCACCAGACGGTGGGCGCCGTCGTCGGCGTTCAGCCAGTCGACGAGTTCCCCCACCAGCTCCGGGACGGTATCGGCGTCCGGGGCCGTGTAGGCCGCGATGCTGGGATCGCGGGCGTCGGTGACGTAGACGGGGCCCCGGCGCCACTGCCCGGCCGGCCGGCGCACCGCGTGGCGGTGGCCCTGCAACATCCAGTGCAGAGCGTTGAGCATGCCCTTGCTGTAGCTGAAGTCCTCGGCATCGTGAAGGGTCTGGATGTACGTCATCATCCGCTGGTAGGCCAGGGTCTCCTCCCGGTTCTCGTCCGAGATCTCGACGTCTCGCTCGCCGGCCATCAGATCCTCGACGTCGATCGTGGACACCTTGAAACCCTCGATGGAGTTCGAGGCCGCGACAGCATCGGCGGTCAGGAACTTCCGAAGCCCATCAGTCCATTTCGACGGCGTGGACGCGACCTGATGCCGCAGCGCATCCCGCAGGTCGTCGATCTCGCCGAGCACCTGATCGTCGGCGGACCCGAGAGCAGGAGTCGGATACAGCATGCCTCAAAAATAGTTTGACGTAGTCATCACGTCAAGGCGATGACAGCCGCCGCCAACCGGCCGCAGGCCCGCGCGGCCTCGACACCGAACGGGATCGGGTCGCACTCGTTCTCGACGCGCTGAAGCGTCTCCATCCGCCGGGCGCATTCCTCGTACTCGTCGTAGAGGCCCTGTTCCTCGTTGCGGCGGACTGAGCGGTTCCGGTGAGCGGTGACGGCAACGTTGCCGTGCCGTCACCGCTCACCGGAACCGGAGGCATTATGGCTTTCGGGCGATCGCGCCGTACATGAACGACTCGTTGTCGCCGTACCCGGCCGCGTCCTCGTCCGGGTGCCAGCGGTGGACGAGGACGACGCCGGGTTCGAGGATCTCCAGCCCGCGGAAGAAGCCTTCGACCGTGGTCCTGTCACGCGCGGTCATCGAGATGCCGTTGGCGCGGTACGCGGCGACCCCGCCCGCCACCGGTTCGGGCGCGTAGTCGGCGGTGACCGTGGAGAGCGCGAGGATGCTGCCGGAGGCCAGCGGTGCCATGAGCCTGTCGATGACGTTCTGGATGAGCGTCTCGTCCGGGATGAAGTGCACGATCGCGATCAGGCTGAGCGCGACGGGCTGGCTGAGGTCGAGGGTGGAGGTGAGCTGCTCGGACTTCAGGATGGATTCCGGGTCGGTGAAGTCCGCGTCGAGGTAGGCGGTGCGACCTTCGGGGGTGCTGGTGAGCAGGGCCCGGGCGTGCACCAGGACGATGGGGTCGTTGTCGACGTAGACGATCCGCGACTCGGGGGCGGCCTTCTGGACGACCTCGTGCAGGTTCGGCTCGGTCGGCAGCCCGGTGCCGATGTCAAGGAACTGCCGGATGCCGTGCTCGGCGGCGAGGATGTGCGCCATCCGGGCCATGAAGTTCCGGTTCGCCCGCATGGATCTCGCCACGCCCGGCATGCTCTTCGCGGTTATCTCGCCCGCCGCGCGGTCGGCCGGGAAGTTGTCCTTACCGCCCAGGATGTAGTCGTAGACTCGCGCCGAGTGCGGTACGTCGGTCTTCAGATCGACGCTGGGCGGTGCCCAGCCCGGTGCTCCCAGGCTGACGCCCCAGCTGGTGTCGTCGCCGCCAGTCACGACTGCCCCTATCTCCAGTACTGCCCGTTTCTTGCTGGTAATGCCTTCTTCAGCAGACTCTCGCACCCCCTGCCGGGGGTGCCGCATCGGGGGTGCCACTGCGGGACCGGTGCGGCGATGGCGACCGGAAATCAGCCCGGCCGGCGAGGCGGGAAACCGCCTCTGAGCAGGCACTCTGTCTTCGGCACACCGGCGTACATCATCTCGGCGGCGGCCGGGCCGGGCGGGCTGATGCCGGGCTGCAACGGCAGATCCGTCGCCGAGGCCCGCATCCGGTTCAACGCCGCCCGAGTGCCCTCCGCGTCACCGAGCGCGCCGAGGACCCGTGCCTCGTAGCCGGGATCCGGGATCCGGGCATACCGGTTCTCCACCACGACGGCGGTCTTCCGTACCGAGACGGCGGCCGCCTGGTAGCCGCAACTACGGCGGATCGCGTCGACAGCCCCGACAGCGCACCTACCGCCAGTGTGCGTTGAGCCAGTTGATGGCGTCCTGCACGGTGTTGATCTCCTCGGCATCCTCGTCGGATATACCGATGCCGAACTCCTCCTCCAAAGCCATGCCCAGTTCGACAAGGTCCAGGGAGTCCGCTCCCAGATTGTCGACGAATGACGCGCTGTTCGTCACCTCCTCCGGCTTGACCTTCAGTTGCTCCACGACGACGCTCTTTACGCGCTCCTCGACGGTGGACACTCCGCGGCCTCCTGCTCCGACGTGCATGGAAACGGACAGAACCTGCATGTTCTCTGAGCGGTCCGCGTCGCGAGCTCCAATGTCCACTCCTGGCATGGTGATGTTCACCACGTGGGGTCTGTCCCGTCTGGCGCCATCCAACGAAGGTTCGATGCCCGTGCTCGCAGGCTAGTACTTCAGCCGGACTTTAGTGATCATTTTGATCTGATGGGTCATGGTTGAGATGCGACGTTGAGGTGGAGCCGGTCCAGGCACGCAAGAGGCCACCGGTGATCATCGAGGTTTGTGACGACT
>NZ_JBFLUG010000219.1:0-8180 GCF_041008525.1 Parafrankia sp. FMc2
GGAGTACGAGATCGAGCGGCTCTACCGCGAGGCCCCGTTCATGCTCATCGGCGAAGGCACCTCCGAGGTCCAGAAGCGCATCATCAGCCGCGCCCTGCTCAAGGAGTACAAGCTCCCCGGCTGAGCGTGGGTGGACCGGCGGTGAGCCGGCCACACGCCGTCGGCGGGAGCGGTGTCCCGCCCCGTCGACGGCGTCAGCCTCACTGGCCGGCTGGTGTCTGACCGGCTGGTGTGTCGCCCCGGCTCGGAAGGGCAACGACGGCGGACCCGGGCATGACGTTCGCGCCACGCTGGTTCGTCGCCCAGGTCTCCACCCGCACGACGTGGTCGCCGTCGGCGTCGATCTCCCTGGCCACCACGCGGCCACCGAGGCGCACCACGTCCGACAGGTAGACGTGGCTGCGGTACTGGCCGTGCAGGGCCTTGAGCGAGCCGTCGTCTCCCATCCAGTTGGTCAGGGAGTGGATCTGCCAGCAGGTGCGCTGGATACCGACGTCATAGGCGATCTGGGCACCCTGCAGGCGAGCCGCGTAGTCGTTGTAATGCACCGAGTAGACCCGCTCCAGCGCGTGGGTGTTCGGGTCGCGGAAGGCCCACTTCGGGTGCTTGTGGTACCGCCGCAACGCGACGCCGTGCGCGGAGATGCGGGGGATCGGGGCGGCACCCGCGGCGATGTAGGCGATGAAGTCGGTCAGGCCGATCGGGCCCTTGGTGATGACGTCGATCTCGTCGCCGACGTCCTCCCAGTACCGCGGTACCGCCCCGCGTGGGCGTTCGGCGAGGACGTCCGCCTCGATCGCGGCAAGCTCGCTGTCGGTCCACGGGTGGGGCAGCTCGATCTTGCGGGAGTCACGCCGCTTCTGCATCTCGCCGCGCTCGAAGCGCATCCGGGAGCAGATGAACGTGGCGACCAGCTCACCGTGCTGGTTGCGGTACTCCTGGCGCAGGAAGTCCTTGATACGGCGGCCGCCGAAGTTGCTGTCGACCGGCCCCTCGAACCCGTCGAACACCACCGTCGCCGTGATCTTGTCGTCCACGTGGATCGGCCGCTCGAAGGTCATGGTCGTCTCGGCGTGGAACCCGCCGAGGCCGCGCCACCCCACCTGGACGGAGCCGAGGCAGGCGAAGATGAAGCTGGGGGGAGCGATGATGCCGCCATGCCGGGCCCCCGCCGCGTAGTCGGCGTCGGTCCACAGCGGGTTGTCGTCACCGATCCCCTCGGCGAAGCGCAGGATCGCCAGCCGGGTCGCGTACTCGTTGTTGATGCAGGCCTCGGTGCGCAGCTGCGTCCCGATCAGCGCCCGCATCTCCTCCAGCAGTTCGTCGGTGAACGTGCCCAGCGCCAGTTCTTTCCCGATTTCGTCGGTCTTTTCCTCATGTGTCGTCGTCATCTGTTTCCCATCTGCAGTTGGGCGGAGCGGGTAGCAGTGGCGTGCTGTGGCCTCGGGGCCCTGGCTCCACGGGGACTCCACGGGCCCGGATTCGGGCCGGTCGCGAGCCGGTGGCAGGGCAGGGCAGGGCAGGGCGGGGCGAGCCAGGCGCACGAAGTGGTGGCGGCGGCGGTGGCGCTCGGCCGACGGGCCCCGTGCCGCGAGCGCACACGGCCCGCCCGGCGGGCGGTCGCGACCGCGCTCCAGGCCGGCCGCCGCGGCGGTGGGCAGATCCGCGGATTCGGTGAGGACGCCGAGCAGGCGGCGGCTGCCCTCGGTGATGTCGACGGTGGGGGATTCGACGAGGCCGTCGGTGTAGAGGGCGAGAGTGGAGCCCTCGGGGAACTGGTGGCGGGTTTCGGTGGTCACACCAGTCGCCGCCGACCTCGGCGCCGGACGTGCCCGGCAGATAGCGCCAGACCAGGTCGAAGGTTCGGCATCTCCGGGATGTCCTTCGGAAGCAGGGCGCGCTGCAGCGTCAGCGCGGCAGCACGCTGGTAGTCGAACGTCCGCGCGTTCGCGATCGCGGCTGCGATCCGGCTTCCGAGCTCCATGGCGGTGTGCACGTCCGGCTCGTCATAGGGCCGCGCCGCTGTGACGCCGAACCCGGCGCAGCCGAGACAGTTCCGGCCTGCCAGCAGCGGCGCGATGATCGCGGAGCGGATCCCGAAGTGCCGGTACAGGGCGGCCAGGCCCCGTGTCTCGGAGTGGAGCTGACGCTCGTCGCGATCGATGCGGATCGGCCGGCGGGCCAGGAACGCCCGCCCGGTCTGGCTTCCCGTGAGGTCCACATCCGCCCCCGAGGGCGGGAGGCGCAGGCCGGCGGGTGGCCGGGGCAGGTCCGCGGAGTGCTCCCACAGAGTGGGGCGAAGGACTAGCGGGTCGGGCTTGGTTCCGGCCGGGCAGGGCTCTTCAGCCAGGAACAGCTCGCAGGTGTCCGCGAACTCCGGGATCACCAGCGTGACCATCTCCCGCAGTGTCGTCGGCAGGTTCAGGCACGTGCCGAGCAGCCCGCCTGCCTGGCCCAACAGGCGCAGCCGCCGTCGCCGCCGGCTCGGGTGTAGGCGGACGTATCCGAGTGTGGGGCAGGCTGATCCGGGACGCGAACGGGAACACCACTCTCGGCCCTGCCGCCCGCGGTCACATAACAGGACCACGACCCCTGCGCGACGGGACAGCGATCCGTACTGATGCGGAATGTGCGGCAAGGGTGGCAACTGGCATCGAAGCCCGAATCGGGGTGTGATTCGGCCTTTCGGTGAAGGTACGTGTCATCTGCTGACATCCGACTGGCGCCAGAAGACTGCCTGGAGCCGTAGGCCCCCGTGATATCAGGGGCCGGCGCCTAGAAGGGGCAGGTCTCCTGGTAGTCCTCGATCTCCCCGAGGATGCCCGAGGACGGGCCCGGGCAGAGGAACTGGCTGTAGCGGGTGTCGTTGTCCACCCACCGCTTGGCCCAGGAAATCATCATCTTCGCGACCAGGCTGTTCGGGGACTGCGGGAAGAAGTGGCTCGCGTTGTTGAGTTCGAGCAGGGCCTTCTCGCCGCCGAGCGAGTTGTAGAACGGTGTCGAATGGGTACCGACGGGGGCGATGGTGTCGGACTCGCCACCGATGATCAGTGTCGGTACGTCGACCTCGCTCCAGGTCTTGTCCGAGTTCCAGGGAGCCAGCGGCAGGACGGCCCGCAGGGACGGCCGGTCGGAGGCCGCCTCCAGCGATCCGCCGCCACCCATGGAGTGGCCGCCCACGGCGAGCCGGGCGGGGTCGATGCGGCTGGCCGCCGGGCTGTCCTCGACCGCCCAGTCGAGTGCTGCGAGCAGCTGGCTGCCCCGGGACGGCGGGTAGTCGTACCTGCTGTCCGTCTCAATGCCGATGACCACGAACCCGAACGAGGCCAGCCGCGGGCCGAGCCAGCTGATGCTGGACCAGCCGGCGGTGTAGCCGGGCGAGAGCGCGATCGCGCCGTAGGTGCCCTGGTTGGTGGCGGTCGGGTAGTAGAGGGTGCCGCCACCGAAGCCGGCGACCAGGGACGAGATGTTGTAGGTCGAGACCGCGAACGGGCCGGTGGTCGCGGTGACGCTCGACTCCGTCGGGTTGGGTCCCTTGGCGTACGGGTTCGCCGGGACCTGGGCCTGGGCGGGTGCCGCGGCGACGACACCGGCGCATAAGGCCGCGGCCATGGATCCCGCAAGCGCGAGTCTGGCTCGGCCACGGGCCCTTCCCATCAGTTTTCCGCCACGCATCACGAACTCCTTTCATGTCGGATTGACCGGCCCTGGGTCCGCCCCTTTACCCGCTACTGCGCAGGGGTGGCCAGGCCGGTTTCCTGAGTGGGAACCAGCGATTGGATTCGCGGTTCTGCTGTCGGCTCTTCCTTCGACCGGAAGCGATGTTACGGGTGGGTGAAGACAGTGCAGCCGACTGGCCCGAGCACTGTCGGAAAAGGAAGCCCTGTTCTCACCGAGGACGGCCGCCGGAACGTGTCTCCCGTCGCAGGCCCGCGAGTAAGAACGGGCCGGCAGGAAGGCAGTAGCGACGGTCATGGGGTCAGGGACGACCGTCTCGCACCCACCTGGGTGCTTTCTTGGTCCAGTGAGCATCGCCGATGGTGTGACCTACGTCAACAACTTTCCTGGAGTATCTGGGAAGATGCTGGTCAGTGCGTTGTCTGCTGTGTCGAAGGTGTCACATGCTTTGTGGTTCTGACTCCGCCGAACCCGGTCACGGAATGAGCCGAGGGCAGCCTTGGTGCAATCCGGATGCCTTTTTGCGGACTATCTGTGCGGGGGAGGTGTCCCGCGGCCCCTGCGACGAGAAGCACCGGTGTGCGCCGCTCGTCGTCCTCCCTCCCCCGCCCGCTGTCCGGTGTCCTCCGCTCGCCGCCCTCCGCTGTCCGCCGTCCTCCGGCCGGTCTCCCTGAACTCGCGTTCGCCCTCGTGGCCTTCCCGGGCCTGCCGCTGTGCGCGAGCATCAGGCCCTGGCTCATCGGGCACCGTGGGAGTGAGGATGACTGTGCACAGTGATGTGGACACCGATGGTGGAAGAATCGGTCCGCCGCCGCCTTTCGACGTCGAGCTGGCCGCGGTTCTCGAAAGTCTCGGGGAGCGCACACCGCCGCCGATGACCCTCGAGATGATTCAGGGGTTCCGCCAGCGGATGGCGGCGTTCACCCTCGCGGATGATCTCCTCGCCCGCGAGGGAACCTTCACCGTCGAGACCGTCACGGCGCCCGCGGGGCCGGACGGGTTCGAGCTCCCGATGGTTCTGTGCCGGCCCGCAGCGACCAGGAGACCGGCCGCGGCGGTGTGTTTTCTGCACGGCGGCGGCATGATCATCGGTGACGCGCGTACGGGGATCTCCGAAGCGCTCGACTGGGCCCAGGAACTGGACCTGGTGGTCGTGTCGGTGGACTACCGGCTCGCCCCGGACCATCCGCACCCGGTACCCGTGGAGGACTGCTACACCGGCCTGCTCTGGACGGCAGGCAGGCTGGCCGAGCTCGGCGTCGCCTCGGGCCGGCTCGTTGTCGCCGGCACCAGCGCGGGCGGTGGCCTGGCCGCGGCCGTGGCACTGATGACCCGCGACCGTGGTGGGCCGGCGCTGGCCGGGCAGATGTTGCTGTGCCCGATGCTCGACGACCGCAACGACACCCCCTCGGCCCGGCAGATGGCCGGCCGCGGCGTCTGGGACCGGACGTCGAACGAGACCGGGTGGACGGCGCTGCTCGGCGATCGGCGCGGCGGACCTGCCGTCTCGCCGTACGCCGCCCCGGCCCGTGCACGGGACCTCTCGAGCCTGCCGCCGGCCTTCATCGACGTCGGCTCGGCGGAGACGTTCCGCGACGAGGACGTCGCCTACGCCACCCGGATCTGGCAGGCCGGCGGAAGCGCCGAACTGCATGTCTGGCCGGGCGGCTTCCACGGCTTCGACCTCATGGCGCCGCAGGCGCCGGTCTCACGGGCGGCGAAGGCTGCGCGTATCAACTGGCTCGGCCGGCTTCTCGGCGGCTAGAGGGTGTCTGAGAAGGGTGAGGGTGGGTAGGTCAGGCGGGTGTGTGAAGCCTCGGTGTGAGGGAGGCTGGTGATGGCCGAGCGGCGCTGGTATCCGACCGATCTGTCCGATGCCGAGTGGGAGCTGATCGCTCCGTTGATTCCCGCCCCCAAACCCGGTGGCCGGCCGCCGGCGCATGAACGCCGGGAAATCGTGAACGCGTTGGCGTACTGGATACGGGCGGGATGCGCCTGGCGGCTGCTGCCCCATGACCTGCCGCCCTGGCAGACGGTCTATCACTACTGGCGCCTCTGGCGGATCGAGGGCCGCTGGGAGCAGATCCTGGCCCGGCTACGCGAACGTGACCGCACCAGTGGCGGTCGCGATCCCACTCCGGGGGCGGGTGTCCTGGACAGTCAGAGCGTGCGGGCCACTGACCGGGGCGGGCTGCATGGCTACGACGGTGCCAAGAAAGTCAACGGTGTCAAGCGTCATCTGCTCGTCGACACCCTCGGTACCGTGCTGGTGGCCTGCGTCAGCCCGGCCAGCGTGGATGATCGCCTGGCGGCGATGGTGGTGCTGTCCCGGGCCCGTGATGCCTTCGTCCGGCTCCGGCACGTGTGGGCTGACCAGGGCTACCGTGGTCGGGAGTTCTGCGACTGGGCCGAGGACGCGGTCGATGTCGACGTTCAGATCGTCTCCCGGCGTGATGGTGGATTCCGTCATACCTGGGCCCCGGTCGGGGCACCGCCACGGCAGGTGCCGATGTTCGCCGTGGTGCCGCGTAGGTGGGTGGTCGAGCGCACCTACGCCCGGCTGGGTAAATACCGCCGCCTGTCCAAGGACTATGAATAACTGACCGCCACCTCCGAGAACTCTATCTACCTGGCAATGACCATGATCTTGTTGCGTCGCCTTACCCGTGCGCCCGACTGACCCTTCTCAGACGCTCTCTAGCGACGGAGAGAGAACAATGACAAGAATCGACGGACGCCTCCTGCGCGTCTCGGCGGTGACCGCCGGGGCGTTCATGCTCGCGAGCGTCGCAGGGGTGGCCATCGCGCAGGTGAGCCATGGCGAGAGCGGCGTCTCGGTCAACGTGGAGATCCCTGAGATCGAGGAGCCCGGGGTGCTCGCGCTGAGCGTCGCCGGTACCACCACCGCCCTCACCGAGGACGGATCGGACGCGCTGGTCCGGCAGTTCACCGGGACGCTGCCGTCCGTCACCGTCACCGACACCCGCTCGGCGGACGACATTCCCGACGGCGCCTTCTGGTACGTCCTCGGGACCTCCACCGACTTCACGGGTGAGGACGGGCAGGAGGCGATCTCCGCCGGGCACCTGGGCTGGGCGCCGCGGCTGATCGACGGCGGCGAGTCCGGGCTCGTGGCGGAAGGCGACGAGGTCGGGACCGTCCTCGATGCGGGGCCGGGCCTGGTGGACCAGGAACTGCTCGCGCTCGCCGCGGACTCCGCCGCCGTCGTGGAGGAGGGGCAGTGGACCGCGAACGCGGACCTGTTCCTGCGCACCCCCACCACCGTCGCCGCCGGTGACTACACGGCGACGCTGACGCTCTCCCTTTTCGAGTAGCCGCGAGAGTCATCGCGCGGGCGTGGGCGTGGACGCCAGGAGCGGCCCGCGGCCACGCCCGCCGAGGAACGGACCCACGAGCATGCACCCACACACCGGCCGCCGGCGGACCGTGCGCCTCCGCGCACTGATCGCCCTGGCCGTGCCTCTCCTCGTCGCCGCCGGCTCCGTGCCGCCGGCGGGTGCCGCCCCGGAAGGTACGGCGCCGCCAGGCGGCGCGCCAGGCGCTGCCCCGGCGGCTGATCCCGCCGCGACCGTCACCTGGACGGTCAGGCCTGCCGACGAGCGGGGTCCGGATGGACGCTCCTGGGTCGAGCTCACCCTTGACCCCGGCGAGACGGCGACGGAGCACGTCGCCGTGCGCAACCTCGGCCGTACGCCCGCGACGTTCTCGATCACGGCGGCGGACGGCTACTTCACTGACACGGGCCGGTTCAACATGCTTCCCTCCACCAGACCCTCCCGCGAGGCGGGGACCTGGGTGGAGGCACCGGACACGGTCACCGTCGAAGCCGGCGAGAGCGCCGTTCTCCCGTTCACCGTCACCGTTCCCCGCAACGCCACCCCGGAGATCATCCAGCCGGGATCGCGGCTTCGCTGATGTCGGTCAGCCAGGCGCCCGGCGGCGCGAACATCGGCATCGAGAGCAGGGTCGGATTCAGGGTGATGACCCGGGTGACCGGGGAGCTGAGCCCGTCCGCGGCCATCGACGACATCTCCGCGTCGTACGCGCTGAGCTGGAACCCCTTCGAGCCCGGGTCGCTCGACGTCACCTACGACGCCGTCAACGACGGCAACACGCACCTGACCGTCGACGCCGGTGTGGAGGCGGCCGGCAGGACCGAACAGTCCCGGAGCAGCAACGGCAGACCCGGTCCCGCGGAGCTTCTGCCCGGAGACCGGCGATCTCTGAACGCCACCGTCACCAGGGTCTGGCCGCTGGGCATCGTCACCGGAAAGGTCACTCTGGTCTCCGCCTCCGCCGAGGGTGACCCGGCAGCGGTGGCCTGCCTGGATGGTCGGCTACCGGCAGGGCGGAGCCACCGCCCAGTCCGGAGCCACCGCCCAGCCAGGGGGCACCTCGACCCCCGACGTCCTCCCGATCATCCCTCTCACCCCGAACGTCGTGCCACCCACGGCCGCACCGGGTGACGGCACATCCACCCC
>NZ_JBFLUG010000021.1:0-83932 GCF_041008525.1 Parafrankia sp. FMc2
CCGCGGCGCCACCCTGCGCACCCACCTGGTCAACATCCCCGCCCGCCTCGCTCGCCACGGCCGCGGACACATCACCCTGCACCTGCCCACCAGCTGGCACGCCGAGAACGCCCTGACCGGCCTGTTCCACGCCGTTCACGCGCTCCCACCCGCCCGCGCCGCCTGAACACCACCACCACCCCGCGGCCCGACACGCACCCGGTCAGCACCACCCGCCCCAGGCCCCCGATTCAGGACCCGGACACACCGCCCACGCGAGCGGCTGACCAGCCACACCCACACACGACTACCGAAAGTTAATAGTCGCTACAGATCGACTGGAATGAGCGCAGGAATCAAGCCGGTGCATCCAGGCTCAGGTGCGATGCGATATCGCAGGTAAGCGCACTTATCCCACGACGAACTTCACCATGTACCGCCCGACCGTCGGGCAGGTTCTGAACGTCACCCTCACGGCCCTCTGATCAGCTGGTTACGGCAGGTGGTGTGCCGGGGCGCGGACACACCACCTGCCGTGATCTGGACCAGCCGCCCTGACTCGTGGATGAGGCCGTGGGCCGGTGGGCCTGAACTGGCCATGGTGGGGTTGAACAGGATGAACCGCCACGGCAACCGCGTTCGTCGGCCACCGCCCTCGCCCTTCGCGTGCCCCAGGTAGACGTGGCGGCCCGTCAGCGCGGGCGCGAGGCTGGACGGATGACCGAGGTCGAAGCGTGCGTCCTGGTTCCCGATCGCGGCGGATGCGCGAACGTGGGCGATCTGGCCGAATTTGTAGAGCATTCACTTATGACCTAGGTTCTGCGCCGCTACGCCGAGGGTGGTCGGCAGAGATCAGGGGATCAGCGGCAGTTTCCGGACCCGGGCAAGACGGTCGGTGAGGACGATCATGCTGCCGTCCTTCAGTGCTTCTGCCAGCTGGTCAAGGTTCGCGAGGAGAAGCCGAAGCTGTTCGGCGGGGCGGCGACCACCTTCGCGGCGGAAGAGGATCACGGAAGGGCTGTCGAGTCCGCTCCGGGTGAGGATGCCGCCGAAGTCGGTATCGGCCGAGATCAGAACCCTTCGCTCGTCTCGCGCGAAGGCGAGGACGGTGGAGTCGTCGGCCGCGCCGAGTGCGACGTCTCGAACATGGAGAACGTCGTGCCCAGCCTCGCGGAGACCGGCCGCGAGAGTGTGCGACAGGTTGTTGTCGAGCAGGAAGCGCACGTCAGTCAGGCTGGGATGATCAGCGGCAGCTGCTGCTCGCGGACGGCTTCGGCTCCGAATCGGAGCGCCTCGCGGATGTCGTCCCCATCGAGGTCCGGCAGCTCGGTGATGACCTCGGTGGCGGACATGCCGTCCGCGATCATTCCGACGACCGTTGCTACCGGGATGCGCAATCCACGGATGCAGGGAACGCCGCCCATCTGCGCCGGGTTCACCGTGATGCGGGTGAAGTGCACTGGCCACCCCCTCTCTTACTTCAGCATACGATGATCATGGTGGTCCTGAGGTGGTCGCCACGAGACAGGCTGCAGGGGCGCGGCAGCGTGGTGCTCGTGGGCCCTGCGGCAGCCCGGGAGTTGGTGTCGCGTGCGTGTCCAGCTTCACGGCCCGCGGCAGCTCTCGATCGTCCCGTCCGCGCGTGCGGGTGCGAGGCTGGACCGGTGACTCTGTCGAAGCGTGCGTCGTGGTTCCTGATCGCGGTGGGTGTGTGGACGTGGGCGATCTGGCCTAATTTTCTCCGGAATATCTGGAACGATGACCGATCCTGGGATGACGGTCCGACCAGCTTCTTCACGGTCCACCTGGTCCTGACCGTCACGTCTCTGGGCGTCGGCTCGGTCGTCGGCTGGCTCGGCATCCGAGGAGCTCGCGCGGGTCGTGTCGATGCCGCCGGCGATGTTGCTTCGTCTGACCAGCTGATTGGTTCAAGTCGTTGACATGGGAGTCGCGAGGTCGCCCCTGGGCCCTGGCGCGTGGCCGGTGCCTCCCACTCGCTGGCTGGTGACCGCGGGGTAGCCGGGTGGTAGGGGAGCTGGCTTCGGCCGCGGGATCTGTGACGGCTCGGCGTGGCATGGAGGGCGTCCCGGGTAGCACCGGGAGCGTGGATGCGTCTGAGCTGGACATCGTGGACCGCCCGGCTGCCTCCGCTCGGGGCTGGCGTGTCCCCCTGCTCGCGTTCGCGCGGAATCCTGCCGGTTCCATCTACGGGACGGTGGTGGCCGACTCGGTGCTGGCAGTGGAGTCCGAGCGCCAGACAAAGCTGAATGACCTGATCTACGCCGAGCTGATCACGGTGATCGTGTACTGGTTCGCCCACGTGTACGCCGACTTCCTGGGCTCGCCGCCGAGCGGGAGCCGCCGGGCGAGCCTGCACCGTCTCGCGGTGACGCTGGGCCATGAGTGGTCCCTGGTGACGGCGTCCTTCTTTCCGCTGGCCGCGGTGCTGCTGGCGGCGGCCGCCGGGGCGTCCATCCAGACAGCGGCCCTGGCGGGGATGTGGACCGGGGTGGCCGCGCTGGTGCTGTGGGGGCAGCTCGCCGGCCGTCGGGCCGGGCGCGGTGCCGTGGTCTCCCTCGTCTACGGAATGACCGCTGGCCTGTTCGGGCTCGCCCTGATCCTGCTGCGGGTGCTGCTGCACTGATCTGCGAGCACTGACCCGCGGGTGCCGTGCTGCGGGTGCTGGTCCTCGGTCAGGTGTTGCGGCCGCCGTTGACGCCGATGATCTGGCCGGTGATGTAGCCGGCTTCCTCGAAGACGAGAAAGGCGCAGGCAGCGGAGATGTCCTCCGGGCGCCCGGCGCGGCGGACGGGTGTGCGGTCGATGACGGTCTGCGGGGGCGTCGCGAGGAAACCGGCCTGGGCGGTGCGCAGCATCGGGGTGTCGATGAAGCCCGGCGGGATGGTGTTGACGGTGATGCCGTTCGGGCCGAGTTCGAGGGCCAGGGCCTTGGTGAAACCGATGACGCCGGCCTTGGAGGCCACGTAATGGGTCATGTACGGCACACCGCTCTGGGCGCTGGAGGAGGAGATGTTGACGATCCGTCCCCAGCCGGCGTCGATCATGTCGGGGACGGCGGCCTGGCAGCAGTGGAACGTGCCGGTGAGGTTCACGGTCATGATCGACGTCCACGTGTCGAGGGTGATGTCGAGGAAGCTGTCGTGGCCGGTCCTTCCGGCGGAGTTGACGAGGATGGCGATCGGGCCGAGGTGCTCCCGGACCTCGTCCAGTGCCTGGTCGACGCTTGCACGGTCGGCCACGTCGACGCCGACGGCGTGGGCGGTGCCACCCGCGGCCTGGATCTCGGCGGCGACGCCCTTGGCGGGTGCCGCGTGGAGATCGAGGACCGCAACCCTGGCGCCGTCCTGGGCGAGCCGCAGTGCGCAGGAACGTCCGATGCCCGAAGCGCCGCCGGTCACGACGGCGACTCTGCCCGCGAGTGTCTGGCCCATGTGGCGCCCCTCCAGTGTCAGCTTCCTGTTGCCCGCTCCGTCTACCGGATGGCCGGGATTCCTATTGTTTCCCAGCAAGGACGCCGATGGGCAGGATTGTCCGGCGAACAGGGGAGCAGAGGAGTGGGAGCGAATGGCTCGCGGGGTCTCGGTGCCCCGGCCGATGCGGGATGGAGGAAGGCCGTTCGGGTCGCGCACGGCTGACTGATCGTTTCTACAGTGAGGCACATCGCGCCGCGGGCGGCTTCGGCGGGCGGGCCTTCGAGGTTCTCCGGGGACGAATCTTCGGGGACGGGGCTGGCCGGGAGGGGTCCGCGGGACGTGATGTCGGTGGTCATCGGGTCAGCAGGGAGGACGTCAATGCCGTTCGACGGGGTGTCGCATGTGGGTCTGACAGTTCGGGACCTGGAGCGTAGCTGTGGCTGGTACACAGCGGTCCTGGAATGGAAGGAGCTGGTCCGCGGTCGAGGGGAGACGACGTCGTTCGCCCACGGTGTGCTTCCTGGCGGTCTCAGCGTCGTCCTGCGGCAGCACGACGAGAGCAGAGCGGAGCTGTTCGACGAGCGGCGCCCGGGGCTGGATCATCTCTCGTTCTCGGTGTCGGAGCGAGACGACCTGGACGGGCTGGAGAAGCGTCTCGCCGCGGCCGGCGCGGTCTTCACCCCGACCCAGGAGCTGCCGTTCGGCTGGCTGTTGGCCTTCCGTGACCCGGACAACATCGCTCTGGAGGCCATGCTTGGCCGGGGCTGAGACGCCCGGCCGGCTCGGATAGCTCGGCCGGCTCGGGTGTCTCAGGTGTTGCGGCCGCCGTTGACGCCGATGATCTGGCCGGTGATGTAGCCGGCCTCCTCGGAGGCGAGGAACGAACAGGCGGCGGCGATGTCCTCCGGGCGGCCGACGCGGCGGACCGGGGTACGGGCGGCGTGCTCGTCCACACTCGTCCCGAAACGGCCCTTCTTCTCGCTGTCGCGCAGCATCGGGGTGTCGACGAAGCCGGGCGGGATGGTGTTGACGGTGATGCCGTTCGGGCCGAGTTCGAGCGCCAGGGCCTTGGTGAAACCGATGACGCCGGCCTTGGAGGCCACGTAGTGGGTCATGTACGCCTGGCCGCTGTGGGCGCTGGACGAGGAGATGTTGACGATCCGCCCCCAGCCGGCCTCGATCATGTCAGGGACGGCGGCCTGGCAGCAGTGGAACGTCCCCGTGAGGTTCACGGTCATGATCGACGTCCACAGTTCGAGGGAGATGTTGAGGAAGCGGTTCGAGGCGGTCTTCCCGGCCGAGTTGACGAGGATGGCGATGGGGCCGAGGTGCTCACGGGTCTCGGCGAGGGCCGCGTCGACGCTCGCGCGGTCGGCGACGTCGACGCCGACGGCGAGTGCGGAGCCGCCCTCGGTCTGGATCTCGGCCGCGACCTCCTTGGCGTCGGCGGCGTTGAGGTCGAGCACGGCGACCCTGGCGCCGTCGCGGGCCAGCCGCAGCGCGCAGGAACGTCCGATGCCCGAGGCGCCGCCCGTGACGACGGCGACTCTGCCGATCTGTGATCCGGCCATGTTCGTGTCCTTTCGACGTCGACCGCCCGCGAGGTGAGCGTGCGGCGGAAGAGGATGCTGGCTGCGCTGGACATCCGTCACGGGCGGCGGGAGCCCACCCGGACGCTGGGCCCGGGCCTGCGCCGGTCCGGACGCCCGCCGGATCGGAGGCCGGTCAGGTCGGATGTCCGTCGGCGGGCCTGCCGGGCTCGCCGCGCCGGCCGGGCCCGCTTGTCCCGATGGGCTCGGTGTGCTGGTCGATCTCGCCCAGGGCCTCGGCGGGGAGCTCAAGGCCCGTGGCGGCGAGGACCTCGTCCAGGTAGGCCGTGTTCCGGGCGTCGACGCGCACCGAGGCGACGGGCCTCGTCCACTGCCAGACCAGCGCCAGCTGGGTGGGCGTGCAGCCGACCCGTGCCGCCACTGCCTGCACAACGGCCGGGTGCGCGGGCCCGAGCCCGGATCCGGACGGGTCGGATCCGGACGCGGGCCCGGCGCCGGTCACGCCGATGAAGCCGAGGCCCTCCTCGGCGAGGAGGGGGAGGTGCTCGCACTCGACGGAGCGTGCCGTCGGGCCGTAGGCGGCCTGCAGGGAGACGAAGCGGGCGCGGCCGGTGCGGTCACTGGCGGCGAGCGCCTTCATGAGCCGGTAGGCGGGGATGCCCGCAGCGCCCGTGTAGAGGACCTTGCCGGCGCGCACGAGATCGTCGAGTGCCTCGACCGTCTCGTCCAGCGGGGTCGCCGGGTCGTCGACGGCGATCTGGAAAAGGTCGATGTGGTCGGTGCCCAGTCGGCGCAGGCTGGCGTCGCAGGCAGCGCGCAGGTGGCGGCGGCTGTTCCGGCTGCCGTGGCGGGCCGGGTCGGGTGCCGCGACGGCGGTGGTGGCCAGCACGACCTGTGCGCGCCGGCCGCGCAGAGCCGCACCGGTGATCTCCTCCGCCCGCGCGTGGATGTCGGCGTCGCGCAGCTCGGTGGGGTCGACGAGGTTCCCGCCGGCGTCGAGGTAACGGGTGACGAGCTCGGTCGCGGTCGGCTGGTCGCAGCCCCGGTGGGGGGCGCCGAGGACACCGGTGCCGAGGGCGAGCGGGGAGACGTACAGGCCCCTGCGGCCGAGCGGCTGGTAGCGCATCGACCCGGCGGTGGCAGCGCTGGACGTTACGCGCGGCCCGGCGGGGGTGCCGGGGGGCAGGCGCGGCTCGGCGGTGGCTGCGCTCCGGGCCACGGCACGGCCCGTGCCCGGTTCGGCCACGGGTAGATGGTTCGCTGCTGCTGCTGCTGCTGCTGCTGCTGCTGCCGGCGGCGGTGCCGGCGGTGCCGTGCCACGGGTGAGGATCCCGCTCAGGAAGAGCCGCACGGCGTGCTGGAGGCGTTCGTCCTCGGCCTCGGGAGTGCGGTAGATGCCGTAGGCGGCGAGCCAGGCGGGCATGGCGCCGACCATGGCGAAGAACTGCTCGGCGGCCAGGGCGACGTCCGGGACGGTCACGTCGCCGGCGCGCTCGCGGGCCTGCAGGAGATCGATGATGACCTGAATGCGCGGCGACCAGGTGGTGGCCTGGGAGCTGGCGGCGAACTCCGGGAACCGGGGGGACTCGGCGATGGCCATCCGGCTGAGACGGACGATGTCCGGGTCGACGGAGCGGGCGAGGATCGCCCGGGCGATCAGCGTGAGGGCGGCGGCCAGGTCGTCCGGCAGCGGTTCGAGGACACGGGTGTCGCGTTCCTGGCGGGTCAGCGCCCAGGAACTGACGGCGATGAACAACGTCCGCTTGTCGGGGTAGCGGCTGTACAGGGTGCTCTTGGTGACCCCTGCGGCGCGTGCGACGGCCTCCATCGTGGCCCCGTCATACCCGTGCTCGAGGAAGGTGTCGACGGCTGCGCGGCGGAGCTTCTCGGTGAGCCGGGCGGCCTCCGCGGACGTCGGCCGGCCGGCCCGGGAACGTCCGCCGTCGCTCTGTCTGGGCTCCACCGGAAAAACGTACGAGACCGTCGGCTTCTGGGTCAAGGCATCCCACCGCGCCGCCTGCGAGGCACGGTGCCGCCCCTGTCTCCGGCCACCGTCAGGCCTGATGGCAGGGGTGGTGGGCCGGCATCCAAGGGTGGTAGACCTAAACCGGACGGCATCGTATGTTTTCCTCCATCCCCTTTCCTCCAGCCCACCTGGTTGCAGTCACGGAGGCAGACCATGGCCCACTTCGCCAAGCCCGCCGAGGGCAGCTGGACAGAGCACTACCCCGATCTCGGGACGGGTCCGGTCTCCTTCGAGGACTCGATCTCCCCGGCGCACTACGAGCTCGAGCGCAGGGCGATCTTCCGGCGCACCTGGCTGAACGTGGGCCGGGTGGAGCAGATCGCCCGCGGGGGCGCCTACTTCACCAGGGAGATCCACGCCGCGAACGCTTCGGTGATCATCGTGAGGGACACCGACGGTGAGGTCCGCGCGTTCCACAACATCTGCCGGCACCGCGGCAACAAGCTGGTCTGGAACGACTTCCCGCAGGCGGAGACGAGCGGTTCGGCGCGGCAGTTCATCTGCAAGTACCACGCCTGGCGTTACGGGCTGGACGGTGCGTGCACCTTCGTCCAGCAGGAATCCGAGTTCTTCGACCTCGACCGGTCGAAGTTCGGTCTCGTTCCCGTGCGGTGCGAGGTGTGGGAGGGGTTCATCTTCGTCAACTTCGACGACGAGGCCGCGCCGCTGCGCGACTATCTCGGTCGTTTCGCGGCCGGGCTTGAGGGCTACCCGTTCGGTGAGATGACGGAGGTCTACCGCTACCGGGCCGACGTGGGCAGCAACTGGAAGCTCTACATCGACGCGTTCGCGGAGTTCTACCACGCCCCGGTCCTGCACGCGAAGCAGTACGTGGGCGAGGAGTCACGCAAGCTCCTGGGGTACGGCTACGAGTCGCTGCACTACGAGCTGGACGGTCTGCACTCCATGCAGTCCGCGTGGGGCGGTATGGCCCCGCCGCGGGACCTCAACATGGTGAAGCCGATCGAGCAGAAGCTGCGCAGCGGGAACTTCGGGCCGTGGGACCGCCCCGACATTCCCGGCCTGGACCCGCTGCCGCCGGGCGTCAATCCGGCCGGCCACAAGGCCTGGGGCCTCGACTCGTACGTCTTCTTCCCGAACTTCATGATTGTGGTGTGGGCACCGGGCTGGTACCTCACCTACCACTACTGGCCGACCGCCTACGATCGGCACATCTTCGAGGGCACCCTGTACTTCGTCCCGCCGAGGACCCCGGGCGATCGACTGCGCCAGGAACTGGCCGCCGTGACGTTCAAGGAGTTCGCGCTGCAGGACTGCAACACCCTGGAGGCGACCCAGAAGATGCTGGAGACCCGGGCCGTCTCGGAGTTCCCGCTCAACGACCAGGAACTCGCCGTCCGCCATCTGCACTGGGCCGCCGCCGAGCAGGTGGCCAGCTACCAGAAGCAGACCGGGGCGTCCTGAGCGGCCGGCGCCACCCGAAGCCGATGTGCATCGCGTGGTGAGGGCGGGGGTGCGCGTGCCGCAGTACCGGACTGTCGGTGGCGTTCGGTAGACAGGGGGCATGACGGAACTGGCGGCGGACGGCGCGGGCACCCTCCCGGCGGCACCCCGCGGTGCGGCACCCGGCAGCGTGGCACCCGGCAGCGTGGCACCCGGAGGCGACCCGGCAGGCGGGGGCGAGGCGTCGCGGGAGCGGGCTGAGGAGATGCTGCGCGCCCTCGCCGGTCCCGGCGCTGCGCTGCGAGATGACCAGTGGCGGGCGATCGACGCGCTGGTCACCGGCCGGCGCCGGGTGCTGCTCGTCCAGCGCACGGGCTGGGGGAAGTCCGCGGTGTACTTCCTCGCGACGGCGCTGCTGCGCGGTGGTGCGGGCGGAGGCCCGGGCCGGAGCGCGGGTCGGGTCGGGCCGACTGTGATCGTTTCGCCGCTGCTGGCGCTGATCCGCAACCAGGCGGCCGCGGCCGCGCGCCTCGGCGTGCGCGTCGGGGAGATCCACTCGGGCAACGTCACCGAGTGGGACGAGGTGTACGCCGCCCTGCGGGCCGGTGAGCTCGATCTGCTGCTGGTCGGTCCGGAGCGGCTGAACAACCCCACGTTCCGGGACGATTACCTGCCCGAGCTGGCGCGCACGACCGGGTTGCTGGTCATCGACGAGGCGCACTGCATCTCGGACTGGGGCCACGACTTCCGTCCGGACTACCGCCGCCTGCGGTCGCTGATCGGCGGGCTCGCGCCCGACGTCCCCGTCCTCGCGACGACCGCCACGGCGAACGCGCGGGTGGTCGAGGATGTGAGCGAGCAGCTCGGTGCGGGCGCGGCGGATGCGGCGGGTGCGCAGACCCTGGTCCTGCGGGGGTCGCTGGAGAGGGAGAGCCTGCGCCTCGCCGTGGTCTCGCTGCCCTCGGCCGAGGAGCGTTTCGGCTGGATCTCCGACCGGCTTGCCGAGCTCCCGGGCTCCGGCATCGTCTACACGCTGACCAAGCCCGCCGCGGAGGAGCTCACCGCCTTTCTGCGGACCCGCGGTCACCCGGTGGCGACCTACCACGGCGGGACCGACCCGGCCGAGCGGATCGCCGCCGAGGAGGACCTGCTGGCGAACCGGGTCAAGTGCCTGGTCGCCACCAGCGCGCTCGGGATGGGTTTCGACAAGCCCGATCTCGGGTTCGTGGTGCACGTCGGTGCGCCGAACTCGCCGATCGCCTACTACCAGCAGGTCGGCCGGGCCGGTCGGGCGCTGGAGTCGGCGGAGGCGATCCTGCTGCCGGCCGCCGAGGACCAGGCGATCTGGAAGTACTTCGCGGACACCTCCTTCCCGCCCGAGCACCTGGTGCGGGTGGTGCTCGGGGCGTTGGAGCAGGCCACGCGGGTGATGTCGACACAGGCGCTGCTCGCCGTGGTCGACCTGGGGCCGAGCCGGCTGGAGCAGATGCTGAAGGTGCTCGACACCGACGGTGCCGTGCGGCGGGTAAAGGGCGGCTGGGAGTCGACCGGCGTGCCATGGGCCTACGACGCGCCCCGCTACGCCCGGGTCGCCGCGGCACGCGGCGTGGAGCAGCAGGCGATGCTCGACTACATCGCGACCCCGAACTGCCGGATGGAGTTCCTGCGTCGGGCCCTCGACGACCCGCACGCGAGCCGCTGCGGCCGCTGCGACCGGTGCACGGGCCGGGAGTGGACCTCAGAGGTCTCGGCCGGGGCGCGGGCGGGCGCCCGCACCGAGCTGCGGCGCCCCGGTGTCGTCGTCGAAGCGCGCCGGATGTGGCCGACGGGCATGCGCACGCTGGGCGTCGAGGCCTCCGGGCGGATTCCCGCCGCGGCCGGCGCCCTCCCCGGCCGGGCGCTGGCCCGGCTCAACGACCTCGGCTGGGGCAGCCGCCTCCGGGCCCTGCTCAGCAGCCCACCGGCCGCCCGCGCCGCCGACCCGTACGCCGTCGGCGCCGACCCGGATCCGGGAGCACACAGCTCCGGGTCCGGCGATCCCGACAGCACCGCCGGCTCCGGTGTCTCCGGGCTTGACCGGCCGGTGCCCGACGACGTGTTCGAGGCCGTGGTGCAGATGCTCGCCGCGTGGGAGTGGGAGCGGCGCCCGGCCGCTGTCGTGACGGTCGCGTCGAGGACCCGGCCGCGGCTCGTCGCCAGTCTCGGCGAGCGCATCGCCCAGGTGGGGCGGCTTCCGCTGCTCGGGGAACTGCCCCGGGTCGCCGCCGGGCCGTTCGCCGGCCAGGTCCACAACAGCGCGCACCGGCTCGCCGGTCTGTGGTCAGCCTTCGAGGTGCCGCCCGGGCTCACCGGCGCGCTGGGTGACCTGCCCGGCCCGGTCCTGCTCGTCGACGACCTGATCGTCACCGGCTGGACGATGACGGTGGCGGCTCGTGCCCTGCGCGCGGCAGGCGCACCCGGGGTCCTGCCGCTCGCCCTCGCGGTCGAAAGCGGCTGAGGCCCGAGTCGTGTCTCCGCGCCAGCTCCCCGCCGGTGTCGTGACCTCCGCGATCGGCGGGCTGTACCTCGCCCGGATGCTCACCCGCGAATGCCGCTCGGGCCGGGCCTGAGCGGGCCTGACCGCGGGCTCCCTGAGAACACCGCCGAAAGCTGGTGGTGGGCGGCTGGGCCTGGTCCATAAACCACGTTCCGTGGTCGAGAATGACCGGATCAGTTCGGGGTGGGGGGATCTGGTGGCGCTGCGCGACGTGCCCGCTGCCCGGGTGGCCAGTTTTCTGGCCCCGGGGGAGCGGGTCGAGTCTGTCTTCCTGGCTCAGACCGGGTTGCCCTCGTACCTGGGAGCGGTTCCCCTGCTCGGAAGCACCGTGTTCCTCCCCCTCGCTTCTCGCCTCCCCTGGCCGTACCCCATGGCCGCTCTCGCCGTGTTCTCGGTACTGATACTGGCCGGGCTGTGGCTGCGCATGAGCCGGCTCCAGAACAGAGAATCATCGTCGTCACCGACCGGGCATCCTGGTACTACGGGCCGGCCTGTTCGCCTGGGCCACTCCGAGCGCGGAGGCACCGCTGGCGCGCCTGTCACGAGAGACTGCTCTGGGGCCGCTGAAAGGGTCCTTACGGGTCCCTCCGCCTGGCGGGCGAGAAGCTGTGGATATCCTTTCCCGCCCGTCGGCGTGTCGCCGCCGCGGACGCGATCCTGGCGGGCTCACACCGCGGACGCGCCGGGGTGCGAGCCCCGCTCTGCGGGGTCTCTGCTCAATCGGCGGCTCGGCGGCTCGGCGGCTCGGTGGTTCAATCGGCGGCTCGGTGTCGTGCTCAGGCTGAGACCGACCCTGCCCGTCGGGCAGGGATGCCCGCCGTCACCATGCGCCCGGCGCGCCTGCGGCCTACTGGTTGGTCAGCTTGCCGGCGATCTGGTCGATGAAACCCTGCTCAATGTCCGGCGGCGGGACGTCGCCGACGTTGGTGACGTCGAGCTCGACGGCCACCTGGCCGACGTAGAAGTAGATCGTGTCGAAGACGTAGCCGTAGGTGCCGTACTCGTCCGTGATACCCATCGTGGTGCGGACCAGCGCGGTGGTACCGCGCGGCGTGGGTGGTGTCTCCACCGCGACGATCTCGTATGTCAGACCGTTCTCGTTGGTGCCCGCGAGCTGCTCCTCCAGCGCCCCGCGGTAGCAGTCACCGAAAAGCGGGCTGGACACGATCTCGGCATTCTGGCTGATCTGGCCCGCGGGCAGAATTTTCGCTCGGCTGAAAGCCTGGAACTCGGATTCCTCGGTGCTGGTGAACGTGTCACCCGTCGTCTCGTCCGACGGCGGGGGCGGGTCGTACCCGGGGACGCCGACACACTCGGCGATCTCGGCGCGTATCGCGGTGCCGTCGCTGTCGGGCTCGTCGGCCCCGCCCGAGCTCTCGAAGCCTGCCGTCTCCGGGGCGGCCGTCAGCACGTAGTCGCTGGCCTGCAGGTCTCTTGCGGGCGCGGCGGCCTGCGTGGGCGGGACCGCCGGGCCGGTCGCGGCCACCGGTGCGACGCCCGGCGACGCCGTCGCCGTCGCCGGGGGGATCGCGAGGCTGCCCTCCTGACAGCCGGCGACCAGCACCGCCAACGCCGACGCGGCAATCCCGCCGGACACCGACCGGACTATGTTCCGCCCTCGTCGCATGCCGCCCATCTCCAGCCTCCGTGATATGCACCCGAGTCGTACGTGAACGACGACGACTTCCCTTATCGACCAGCAACACGATGCCGGAGAAAAACGGCTCCGCGCCAATTCCGAGGATGTCGTTCGCGGGACATCGGATGGCCGGGAGACTATTCGACAGGAATGTGGCCGGGTGGCTTCCGCGGGTTGTCGTGATGCCACCCTTGACAGCGGGACGCGCCGGGGATCGCGGCGGGCGCGGCCGTGCAGCGAAAACGCCAGGCCCGTCGGTGACGAGCCTGGCGATGATCAGGTACTGCGGGACCCGGCCGGGCCGGGTGGTCAGGCCTTGCTGATGGCGAGCTCGGCCCAGGACAGGCCGTCGCCGGTCGGTACCGGGCCGCCGGGCGGCAGCGGCAGCAGCGGCAGCTCGACGGCTTTCTCGCCGCGGACCTCTCGGGCCTGGATGTGGGTGGTCTCGGTCATCACGGCGCCGACGACCTTGGTGCCGAACAGATGGTTCATCCGGCCGACGCTGTAGGTCTGCATGGCGCCCGTGCGGTCGACCGCCGTCGCGAGGGACTCGGGGGAGGCGGTGAACCGCGCCGTGAGCGCGTCGCTGTCGGTCAGGGCCTTCTCGCCGGAGGCGACGTGGATGGAGTCGAGGCCTCGGTCGAGGAGGTCCTCGTCGTCGGAGACGTCCTCCGCGGGCTCGAAGCGGATCTCGGCGACGTCGGCGCGGAGGCGGTCAAGGGCGAGCGTGACGAGACGACCTCCTTTCGGGCGAGGCCCGCCGGGTCAGTTCTGCGGCTGGGCGTTGGGCCGGGGGTCGAGATAGGGCGGGTCGGGCAGGGACGCGTGGGGGATGCCCGGCGCGATCGCGGCCAGGGGCGCTTCGAGGTCCTGGCGGCGCAGGACTGACCCGAGGATCTCGCCGGCCCGGATCGAGATGTTCGACAGCAGCGACGAGGAGATCCCGTGCGCGTACTCGCTCGCCCCCGGGATGTAGATGCCGGCGCTGGTGTCGGGCGTGGTGTCGACGCTGTAGTCGCGGCCGACCTGGAGCTGGCCGTCCTGCCCGACGAGGCAGAACGAGTCCATCCCGCCGAGCACCTTCCGTGGGTCGCGGGCGTGGTAGCCGGTGGCGAGCACGACGATGTCGGCCTCCACAGCCCGCCGCTCGCCGGTCGGCAGGTGCCGGATGTGCAGGCGGGTGCCGTCGGCGAGCTTCTCGAACGACTCCACCCGGGACGCGCGCAGGAAGTGCAGCCGGCGCGGCCCGCGGACCTTCTCCTGGTAGGTGCGGCGGTAGAGCTCGTCGATGAGATCGAGGTCGACCGCGGAGTAGTTGGTGCCGCGGTGGTATGTCAGCAGCATCGCCCGGACGCTCTCCGGGGCGTGGTAGAACTCGCCGACCGCGTCCGGGTCGAAGATCTGGTTGACGAAGCCGCTGTTGTCGGCGGGGCTCAGCCCGTACCGGGAGAACACCGCGTACACCTCGGCCTGCGGGAAGCGGGTGTGCAGGTGCTCGGTCACCTCGGCGGCGCTCTGGCCGGCGCCGATCACGACGAAGCGCTGGCGCGGCGTGGTGGGCATCGCGGCCAGTCGGTGCAGCAGGTCGGTGTTGTGCCAGGTCCGCTCGTCGAGGACCACCCCGTCGGGGATGCGAGGCGTCAGCCCGGCGGCGATGACGACGTTGCGGGCCCGGCGGACGACGGTGCGGTCCGGCTGCCCCGGCCGCCGGCTGATCACGTCGATGTAGGTGATGACGCCGTCATGGACGACCGGCCGCAGGTCGAGAACCTCGGAGTCGTACTCGACGAGGTCGTCGAGCCGGCCGGCGGCCCACTCCAGGTAGTCATGGTACTCACACCGCAGCGGAAACATCGTCTTGTGGTTGATGAAGTCCACCAGGCGGTTCTGCGCGTGCAGGTAGGACAGAAAGCTGAAGCTGCTGGACGGATTGCGCAGCGTCACGAGGTCCTTGAGATAGGACACCTGCATCGTGGCCCCGTCGAGCAGCATTCCCCGGTGCCAGCCGAAACGGGGCTGGCGTTCAAGGAAAACCGCGCGTAGGGCGGCCCCGGCGGAGACGCTGCTGTTGTGTTCCTCGATCGCGATGGCCAAGGCGATGTTCGAGGGCCCGAAGCCGACTCCGATGACGTCGTGCACACCGAGTTCCGCGGTCGGTGGACGGTCTCCCACGGCTGCCCCTCTTGTCAGTTGATCTGACCGGACGTATCCGATTAGACGTCGATTTAGGTTAACTTAACTTATGTTCGGGATGGCATGTTGTCCTGTCAAGGAGTTCGCCGAGGTCGGGGCGGCTGGGGCGTGAACTGCGGCCCGAGTGACGAGGGTCTGATGGGGCCGGGTTCGCGTGGCCGCGGGGCATGTGGCCGCAGGGCATGACGGGCGTCGAGTCGGCCGGCCCGCCGGACCTGACGGACTGGCGGGCTGGCGCGCCGGCCCGCGGCGCCGGTCTGGTGGTGGCGGTGCGCTTAGGGGTGGACGCGTCCGTCCACCTCTACGGTAGCTAACTATAGGTTAGCCTAACTTTATATTTGGCGTGAGCGGATCGCTGTCCTCCGGTCCGCCTGGCGAGCGGTCAGTGGGCGCTGGCGGCCACGACCGCCCGGCCCGTGCGGGGGTCGCCGCCCTCGCCGGTGCTGTGCGGCATCGCCGGGGCCTCCCGCGCGAGCTGCCGGCGGCGGGTCCGGGCGGCGGGCACCACCAGCGGCGTCCCGGTCTCCGGGTCGGGCACCACGATGCACGGCATCCCGAAGACCTCCTCGACCAGCTCCGCGGTGACGATCTCGCTCGGGTCGCCCTGCGCGACGATACTGCCGGCCTTCATCGCCACCAGATGGTTGGCGTAGCGGCAGGCCTGGTTGAGGTCGTGCAGCACCGCGACGAGCGTCCGGTTGCTCTCCTCGTGGAGGTCCGCGCACAGGTCGAGGATCTCGATCTGGTGTGCGACGTCCAGGAACGTCGTCGGCTCGTCCAGGAGCATGATCGGGGTCTGCTGGGCCAGTGCCATCGCGAGCCAGACCCGCTGGCGCTGCCCGCCGGAGAGCTCGTCGACGTAGCGGTCCGCGAGGTCCTGGGTGTTGGTGGCGGCGAGTGCGTCGCGGACGGCGTCCTCGTCCTGCCGCGACCACTGGCGCAGCAGTCGCTGATGCGGGTAGCGGCCCCGGGTAACCAGGTCGGAGACGAGGATGCCGCTCGGGGCGATCGAGGTCTGCGGCAGCAGCCCCAGTCGGCGGGCGACCTCCTTTGACGGCAGCGACCGGATGAGCGCCCCGTCGAGGTAGACCGCCCCGGAGCGGGGGCGCAGCATCCGGGCCAGCGCGCGCAGCAGCGTCGACTTGCCGCAGGCGTTGGGGCCGACGATCACCGTGAACGAGTTGTCCGGGATGCGTACGCCCAGGTCGGTGGCGACGACGCGCTGCTCGTAGGCAAGGGTCAGGTCCTCGGCGTACAGCCGCGGCTCACCGGACGACGTGCCCGCCACCGTGCCCGCGAGGCCGGCAGCCGTGCCGGCTGGGGCCGCCGGGGCCGGGGTGTCAGAGGTGGCCTGCCCGGCTTCAGTCCCGTAGGGGGGTGGGGAGCTGTCGGTCCCGTGCTGTGCCGCCGCCTGGCGCCGTCCGCGTCGTATGTCCAAGGCCTCAACCAATCCGATCATATTAAGTGAGCCTCACTTATCGTGTGGGCTGGTCCCGTTGCTGGTCAAGGGCGGTCCGTGGCGACGGGTGCGGCCCGTGGCGGGTTCGTCCCGCGATGATTTGACTCCCGCAGGTAAGCCTGACCTAAATATCCAGGTGGACCAGGGAGCAGTGATCCGGTTGCCTGCCGAGCAGGCGGTGTCGGCGGCGCGAGGGCCCACGTCGGCGGAGGGGAGCCGCGGCGGCTCGGCGGAGCAGCCGGCGCGTCACGCTGTGCGGCCGCTCGGGTTCGCGGCCGCGGTGGCGCTGCTCGCGGCCGGTCTCCTTCTCAGCATCGCTCTCGGCGCCAAACAGCTGCCGCTCGCCGATGTGTGGCATGTGCTGTGGCACGACGACCGCTCCGAGACCGCCGTCATCGTCCACGACCTGCGTGTCCCCCGGACGCTCGTCGGCCTCGTCGTCGGTGTGGGGCTGGGGGTGGCCGGCGCGCTGGCGCAGGCCCTGACCCGCAACTCCCTCGCGGACCCGGGCCTGCTCGGAGTCAACCTGGGCGCCTCGGCGGCCGTCGTCGCCGCGGTCTCGTTCCTGGGGGTGACGACGCCCGCCGGCTATATCTGGTTCGCCCTCGCCGGCGCCGGCGTCGCGTCCGTCGCGGTGTACGTGCTCGGCGCCACCGGCCGCGCCGCGGTGGCCCCGGAGCGCCTCATCGTCGCCGGGGCCGCGCTCAGCGCGGTGCTCGGCGCTTTCACCTATGGCGTGGCCTTCCTCGACCACGAGACGTTCGACCGGCTGCGCTTCTGGGACGTCGCCGCCCTCGACCGGGCCGACCTCGGGCAGCTCGGCGCCGTCACGCCGTTCATCGGCGCGGGGGTGCTGCTGGCCGCCGTGATCGCCTCGGCGCTCAACGCGATGGCGATGGGGGAGGATGCCGGCCGCGGCCTCGGGGTCCACGTGGTTCGTACCCGGGCGCTGGGCGTGCTCGCGATCGCGCTGATGTGCGGCGCCGGCACCGCGGCCGCCGGGCCCATCACCTTCGTGGGGCTGGCCGTGCCGCACGTCGCCCGCGTGATCTGCGGGCCGGACCAGCGCTGGGTGATCGCCTACTCGGCCGTCCTCGCGCCGACGCTGCTGCTCCTCGCCGATGTGGTGGGCCGCCTGATCATCGCCCCCGCCGAGCTGGAGGTCGGGGTCGTCACCGCCCTCGTGGGCGCTCCGGTGTTCATCGTGCTGTGTCGGCGCGCACGGTTGGGCCGTTTGTGAGCGGGCCGGGCGTCAACCTGGCGACGATGACCACGGCCACGGCCACGGCTGGTGCGGGGAGGTGAGCGGGCGATGACGCGGGCGGCGGTGAGCGGTGCGGCGAACGCAACGGTGGACGGGGCGGTGGACGGGGCCACGACGCGCGGGTGGGTCTTCCGCGACCGCGGTGACCGGATGTCCCTGCGGGTCGACGGCCGGGTGGTCGCCGTGTGCACGGGCCTGTTCGCCGCCATCCTGGCAGCCAGCGCTGTGACCATGACGACGGGCGACTACCACGTCTCGGTCGGGGCGGTGGTCGACAGCATCCTCGGCCGGGGCGGCTCGGGAACGGACTTCGTCGTCCGCACGCTGCGGCTGCCGCGGCTGCTCACCGGGATCATGGTGGGTGCCGCCCTCGCGGTCAGCGGGGCGATCTTCCAGACGATGACGGCGAACCCGCTCGGCAGCCCGGACATCATCGGTTTCACCGCCGGCTCGTCCACGGGTGCTGTCCTCGTCATCCTGGTCCTGCACGGCACCGTCTACGAGACGTCCCTCGGCGCACTCCTCGGTGGGGTGGCCACGGCGGTCGCGATCTACCTGCTGTCGTTCCGCCGCGGGGTCGCCGGCCCGCGGCTGATCCTGGTCGGGATCGGGATGGCGTCCATGCTCACGGCGGTGAACTCGTACCTGATCGCCCGGGCCACGCTCGGCGACGCGATCACCGCGCAGACCTGGCTGCTGGGTAGCCTGAACCGGCGGAGCTGGGACAACGTCCGTCCGCTCGCGATCGCCATGGCGGTGCTGCTGCCGGTCGCGTTCTATCTGAGCCGGCGGCTGTCGATGCTCGCGATGGGGACCGACACCGCGCGGGCGCTGGGCGTTCCGGTGGAACGCACCCGGCTCGCCCTGCTCGGGACGGGCGCGGCGCTCGCCGCCTGCGCGACGGCCGCGGCGGGCCCGATCGGTTTCGTGGCGCTGGCCGCGCCCCAGCTCGCCCGGCACCTGACGCGCACGGCGGGGGCGGGGCTCCTCCCCGCGGCGCTGCTCGGCGCACTGCTGGTGGCGGCAGGGGACCTGGCCGCCCAGCGGGCGTTCGCGCCCTCGCAGCTTCCGGTGGGAGTGGCGACGAACGCGGTCGGCGGTCTGTACCTGGTGTGGCTCCTGTCCCGGCAGCGGCGGCGGCTGTGAGGCCGGTATCGATTGACTATCGACAATCATTAAACTTAAGTTTACTTAAAATGCCAGTGGTGCATCGTGTGACGATGCGTGGCTGTCCCGTCGTAGGCACTGCGACCCCGTCTCTTCGCCCCGCGCACCGGGCGCGCCCTCCGGCGCCGCCCGTCCGGGCCGGGCACCCATCCTGGAGTGGTCCCAGATGACCATGTCGGCCGGCAACACCGTCCTGTGGGCACAGCTCCGCTCGATGCCGGGGCCGCTGTCGCTGAGCGTGCTTGCCACTCTCGTCCAACAGCTGGCGATGCTCGCGCTGCCCTGGTGCATCCAGCGCGCCCTCGATGACGGGATCACCCCTCTAGACGTCGGGCAGACGGTGCGCTGGGCGCTCGTCACCGCGCTGGTCTCCCTCGCCTTCCTGCTGGGCGGGATGGGCGGCCAGTGGTGGTCGGGCATCGCGGCCAACCAGGTCGCCCACGGGCTGCGCGGTGCCCTGATCGACAAGGTGACCGTGCTGGACCGCCCGGCGCTGGCCCGCTTCGGGCGCGGCGACCTCGTGATGCGGGTCACCCGGGACGTCGACCTCGTCCGGATGTGGCTGCAGAACCTCGGGATCTGGGTCCGGGTGATCGTCACTCTGGTCGTCGTCCTGCCGGCGCTGGGCCTGCTCGACCCGCTGCTGCTCGTCGTCGGCCTCGTCACCGTCCCGTTGGTCGGCCTGGCCAACGCGTTCTTCCCCGGCCGTTACGACGCCGCCAACGAGGCGCTCTCCGAGGCGCACGGCACCCGCGCGGACGCCGTCGAGGACCTGCTGGCCGCCAGTGCCGCCGTACGGGGCCTGGGCGGCGAGCGGGTACTGGTCCGCCGCCACCACGACCTCTCCCGCTCCGTGACCAGCTCGTCGCTGCGGGTTGCCGGGGTGTCGGCCTGGTGGTCCGCGGTGCCGTCGGCGCTGCCCCGGCTGGCGATCGCGGTCGGCCTGGGCATCGGCGGGGCCGCCGCGATCCGCGGCGACCTGACGATCGGCGGCCTGGTCGCGTTCACGTCCTGGATGACCACACTCGCGCTGGCCGTCGCGATCCTGGTGGATCTGCTGGCCGGCCGCGGCCAGGCCCGCGTCGCCGCCACCCGCATCGCCGAGGTGCTCGGCACCCCGGGGATGGCCGACGACGCCGACCCGGTACCACTGCCCGCCGTCGGCGTCCTGCAGACCGAGGCGGTCGTGGTCCGCCACGACGGGCGCACCGTCCTCGGGCCGGTCGACCTGTGCGCCGCGCCCGGCGAGTTCGTCGCGGTCACCGGGCCGACCGGGTCGGGCAAGTCCACTTTGGCGCGCCTGCTGTGCCGAATCGATGATCCGGATTCGGGCGCCGTCCGTTTCGGCGGGGTCGACCTGCGGTCGGCGGCGCGGACCGAGGTGCTCTCCCGGATCGGGCTCGTCCCGCAGCGCCCGCTCGTGCTCTCCGGAACCATCGCCGACAACCTGCGCCTCGGCCGCGACCTCGAGCTGGCCGACCTGCGGGCCGCCTGCCACGCGGCCTCGCTCGACGAGTTCGTCATGAGCCTGCCCGACCGGTACGACACCGTGCTCGGCGAGCGCGGCGGCACCCTGTCCGGCGGGCAGGGCCAGCGTCTGGCGCTGGCCCGCGGGCTGCTCGGACGTCCTGCGGTGCTGGTGCTCGACGACGTCACCTCGGCACTGGACGTCGAGACCGAGGCGGCCGTCCTGCGGCGGCTGCGCGCGTGGAGCCCGGACGGCGCGCTCGTCATCGTGTCGCACCGGCCGGCGGTGCTCGCCGCCGCGGACCGGGTCGTGACCCTGCCACCCCCCGACCGGACCACCGCATCCGCTGACGGCGGGGCCACGGCGCCGGCCGGCGGCGGGGCGGCCCTGCCCACCACCGGAGGCCACCGTGGCTGAGATCCGCCTGCTGCGCGAGGATCCGGACACCTCCGGGGTGGTGCGCCACGGGTGGGGGTACCTGCGCCCGCACCGCGCCGTGCTCGTGCTGGCGCTCGTCGTCACGGTCGCGAGCACCGCGGCTGTGGTCGGGATCGCCCCCGTGGTCGGCCGCGGCGTCGACGCGGTGATCGCCCGGGACCGCGCGGCGCTGGGATGGGTGGTCGGCGGTCTCGCCGTGCTCGTCCTCGCCCGCATGCTGCTGCTGCGCTGGTCGGAGGTACTGCTGGCCCGCGCCGGCGAACGGGTGGTGCAGGACCTGCGCGACCTCGTCGTGGAACGTCTCGCCGGCGCACCGCTGCGGTTCGTGGAGGCGCACCGCACCGGGGATCTGCTGCGGCGTGCCACCGGAGAGATCGCGGACCTGGCCCTGTTCATCCGCGAGCAGGTGCCGAACCTGCTCGGTGTCGGGCTCACCGTCGTGCTGACGACGGGCGTGCTGATCGTCTACTCGCCGCTGCTGTCGCTGGTACTCATCGTGCTGTTCCTCCCCGCGGCGGTCGCGGTCGTCCGCTGGTTCGACCGGGTGGCCGGCACGGCGTTCGGCGGGCAGGCCACGGCGGACGCGTCGATGACCGCGACCTTCACCGAGACGCTGGCCGCCGGCGAGGCGCTGGTGGTCGTCGGACGTCCCGGCGAGTGGGTCGAGCGGTTCCGCCGGGAGAACGACGAGCTGCTGCGGGCGTCCAACGGGACGATCGGGGCGCAGAACCGGCTGGAGCTGTTCAACCTGCTCGAAGGACTGGCGACGGCCACCCTGCTGCTGCTGAGTGTGTGGCTTGCCCGGGCCGGCCATCTCGGTGTCGGCACTGTCGTGGTCTTCGTGTTGGCCACCCGCAACCTGTTCGAGGGGATGGCCGGGCTGTCCCGGCTGGTCGGGCAGCTGCAGACCGCCCGGGTGGGCGTGGCGCGGCTGGCCGACCTGCTCGACGCGACCGACGTCGCGGCCACCGACATTCCGGCGACTGCTGTTCCGGCAGCCGCTGCCCCGTCCACCGAGGGCCCTGCCGCGGAGGGCGCGGTCGTCGGGGGCGCTGCTGCCGACGGGCCGGCGAAAGGCGGGTTGCTGCCGGCGCGCGGGGAGCTGGTGGCCACAGGGCTGCGGTTCGGGTACGGGGCGACGGGGGACGAGGTGCTCCGCGGGGTGTCGGTGACCTTCCCGGCCGGCGACCGCGCCGGTCTGGTGGGCACCACCGGCTCCGGTAAGACCACACTCGCCAAGCTGCTCTGCGGGCTCTACCAGCCCGACGGTGGGGTGGTGGCGTTCGGCGGGGTCGATCTGAGCACCGTGTCGCCCACCGAGATCCGTCGTCGCATCGTGCTGGTGCCCCAGCAGGTCCACATCATCACCGGCTCGCTTGCGGAGAACCTCGCGCTGGCGCCGGGAGAACCCGACCGGGCGGCGATGGAGCGGGCGGTGGCCGGCCTCGGTCTCACCGAGTGGGTGGCGGGCCTGCCCGGCGGGCTGGACGCGTCGGTCGGGGCCCGCGGCGAGTCGTTGTCCGCGGGCGAACGCCAGATCGTCGGCCTGGTGCGGGCCGCGCTGGTCGACCCGCCGGTGCTGGTGCTGGACGAGGCCACCGCCGATCTGGACCCGGATGTGGCACGCCGGCTGGAGACCGCGGTGGAGCACCTGCGCCCCGGTCGGACCCTGATCGTCATCGCGCACCGCCAGTCCACCATTGACCGGTTGCCGCGCCGCATCGGGCTGGTCGCCGGACGGATCGTCGCCGCCGATGCCGCACCTTCCGTGCCTGGTCAAACGCAGAGCGGCCAGGTTGCCCGCGATCGCGCCTAAGGGCTGACAAAGGCGTACTCCTTAAGCTAACCTCACTTAAGGCCGACTTAGGTCGGCTTTACTCTGTTGGTGCGATCCAAGGAGACGGCAGGCATGTCGACGAATCCCTTCGACGACGAGAGCGGGAACTTCTTCGTCCTGATCAACGACGAGGGACAGCACTCGCTGTGGCCGAGCTTCGCCGCCGTCCCGGCCGGCTGGACCGTCGTTCACGGCGAGGAGACCCGCCAGTCCTGCCTGGACTATGTCGAGGCCAACTGGACGGATCTGCGTCCGCGCAGCCTGGTCGCCCAGATGGCCGCCGCCGCGTCCGCAGGTGCCCCCGACTCTGACGAACCCACCCCGCGGTGAGCTCGCCGTCGAACAGCCATCGCAGGACCGTCCCGCTCGCTCAGCCGCCGGCCACCGTCGCCGCACGCCTCGCCCGCGGCGCCGGCGGGCCGTTCGTGGTCTACGAGCGTGCCGGCGAATGGTCCTTCGGCGTCGGCGTGCTCGCCGAGATCGAGCTGCGGGCCGGCGAGCTGCGCCACCGCACCGGCACCGGGCCCTGGCACGTCGAGCCACCCGGCCCCGCCCCGCTGGGCAGGGTCGCCGACATCCTCGCCGGTCTCGGTTTCACGGACTGGCGGGCGTACGGCTGGGCGGCGTTCGAGCTCAGCCACCTGCTGGCGGGCCTCGCCGTGCCGGCCGGTCCCGACCCGCTGCTGCACCTGGTCATTCCGCGCAGGGAGGTGCGGCTGACCGACGGGGTCGCCGTCGTGCGGTCCCTGGACGCCGACGACCCGCGGGACCGGCCCGACCTGGGTCAGGTCGGCGCGTCCGAGTCGTCCGAGTCGTCCGACCTGGACGACCTGGACGACCTGGTGGAGGTCGTCATGTCGGCGCCGCCGCCGGCAGCCACCGGTCCGCTGCTCACCGTCGACCTCGAACACGGGGTCGACGCCTACCAGCGATCGGTGGCCACCGCGGTCGCCGACATCCGCGCCGACCGGCTGCGCAAAGTGATCCTCTCGCGGGTCGTGCCCGTTGACGGGGACGTCGACCTGGTCGCCACCTACGAGGCGGGGCGGGCCGGGAACACCCCCGCCCGGTCCTTCCTCCTGGACACCGGCTACCTGCGTGCCGCCGGCTTCAGCCCGGAGACCGTGGTCGAAGTGGCCGCCGACGGCCTTGTCTCCACCCAGCCGCTGGCCGGCACCCGCGCTCTGACCGGTGAGCGCGCCACCGACGGCGAGCTGCGGGAGGAGCTTCGCTCCGACCCCAAGGAGATCTACGAGCACGCCGTCTCCGTGCAGGCCTGCCAGGACGAGCTGAGCCGCTTCTGCCGGCCTGGTTCGGTGACCGTCGACGAGTTCATGACCGTGCTCGAACGCGGCAGTGTCCAGCACCTCGCCTCCCGCGTGGCCGGGCGCCTCGCCGCCGGCCGCGACGCCTGGGACGCCCTCGGGACGGTCTTCCCCTCCATCACCGCCTCCGGTGTGCCCAAAGCCGCCGCCTGCGCGGCGATCTCCGGCTACGAGACGGGCCCGCGTGGGCTGTACAGCGGCGCGGTGCTGATGGTCGGAGCGGATGGCTCCATGGACGCCGCGCTCGTGCTGCGCACCGTGTTCCAGCGTGACGGACGGACCTGGCTGCGCGCCGGCGCCGGGATCGTGGCGCAGTCCGACCCCGTCCGTGAGGCCGAGGAGACCCGGGAGAAGCTGCGCAGCGTCAGCCGCTTCCTCGTCGCCGCCCCCGCCCCCGCCCCGGCGGCCTCCGCTCCCGCACCCGCTCCGGCCGATGCGTCCGCCGCCGCCGCGGCCGGCCCGGTGCTCGGGTCCGACATCGAGGCCATCCGGGCGATGGTCGCCGAGCTGCTGGACGAGGAGCCCGCCGCGATCGGCGACGAGGAGAACCTGTTCGAGCTGGGGCTGGAATCCATTGCGCTGATGAAGGCCGTCGGGCGGTGGCGCCGCGCCGGGGTGCCGGTCTCGTTCGGCGAGCTCGCCGAGAACCCGACTGTCGACGGCTGGTTCAAGATCCTGTCCATCCGGGCGCCCGAGGCCGCCCCGGCCGGTGCCCCGGCTCGCCACGGTGAGCCCATCGGCGGGCGCGGTGGCGGCCGTGGTGACGAGGCAACCCCCGTCGGCCCCGGGCTGACCGCCGGCACCGCGGCCGAGTCCGTCGCGGGTCCGGCGCTCGACACCGCGGGGAAGCCGGGTGCGCCTCCCACGGCGGGTACGGCGACCGAGGCGGCTCCGGGAGCGGGCGGCGAGTTCCCGCTCGCGCTCATGCAGCACGCCTACTGGGTGGGCCGGGACGGCGGCCAGCCGCTCGGCCAGGTCGCCGCGCACCTGTTCACCGAGTTCGACGGTGACGGCGTCGACCCCGAGCGGCTGCGTCTCGCGGTGGAGAAGCTCATCGCCCGCCACGACATGCTCCGCATGCGGGTCACCGACAACGGCGCCCAGGTCATCGAGGAGACGTCCGGCTGGCGCGGGCTCACCGTCCACGACCTGCGCGACCTGGACGAGGCGGCGGCCCAGGCCCGACTCGCCGAGATCCGCGACCTGATGTCGCACGAGAAGCTCGACATCGAGGCCGGCGAGGTGTTCGCGACCGCGCTGAGCCTGCTGCCGGGCGATCGCAGCCGGCTGCACCTCGACGTCGACATGGTCGCCGCCGACGCGGTCAGCTACCGCGTCCTGCTCGCCGACCTCGCGCACTTCTACGACCGGCCGGCGGAGGTGCTGCCGCCGCCGGGCTACACCTACCGTGAGTACCGCGCCGCACGCGGCCCGGCCCGGGCAGCCGCCGCGCGCGCCGCGGCGGAATGGTGGCAGGGCCGGCTGCCGAGTCTGCCCGGAGCCCCCGGCCTGCCCCGCGCCGCGGCGACCACCGACCTCACCGCGGCTGCCGGTCCCGCGGCTGCCGGCGCCGGCGCCGGGGCGCAGGGACGTCCGACGGTCTCGCGCCGGTACTTCGTCCTCCCGCCGTCGACCCGCGAGGCGCTGCTCCGGGCCGCCCACAGCCGGGGCGTCACCCCGGCGATGGCGGTGGCCACGGCCTTCGCCGAGGTCCTCGCGGGATGGAGCACCGAGTCGCGGTTCGTGCTGAACGTGCCGATGTTCGACCGCGAGCCTGTCCACGCCGACATCAACCAGGTGGTCGGCGACTTCACCAGCTCGGTGCTGCTCGAGGTCGACCTGACCGAACAGCTGCCGTTCGCCGCCCGGGTGCGCCAGGTCCAGGCCCGGCTGCACGCCGACGCGGCGCACGCCGAGTACTCCGGCGTCGAGGTGCTGCGGGACCTCACCCGCCGCACCGGCGAGCAGGTCCTGGCCCCGGTCGTGTTCACCAGTGCGCTCGGGCTCGGCGAGCTGTTCGACGCCGGCGTCCGCCGCCACTTCGGCGACCCCGTCTGGATCATCTCGCAGGGTCCGCAGGTGCTGCTGGACGCGCAGGTCACCGAGCTCGACGGCGGCCTGCTGGTCAACTGGGACGTCCGCGAGGACGAGTTCCCGCCCGGCGTCGTCGACGCGATGTTCGGCGCCTTCGAGCGGCTCGTCCGCGACCTCGCCGGTGCCGCCGGTGCCGCCGGTGCCTGGGACACCGCCGTGGACGACCTGCTGCCGGGCACGGCCCGCGACGTCCGCCGGGCGGTCAACGACACCGCGGGGCCGTCGCCGTCCCGCCTGCTGCACGAGGCGTTCTTCGCGCGGGCCGGGCACACTCCCGACGCCCCCGCCCTGCTGTGGGACGGCGAGCACGGTCCCGCCGCCCTGACCTACGGCGAGCTGCGCACCCGGGCGCTGGCCCTCGCCGGTGCGCTGGCGCGCCACGGCGTGCACCGCGGTGACCTGGTCGGCGTCAGCCTGCCCAAGGGACCGTCCCAGGTGGCCGCCGTCCTCGGCGTGCTGGCGGCGGGCGGGACGTACGTGCCGGTGGGCGTCGAGCAGCCGTCCGCCCGGGTGGAGCGGATCGCGAGGGCCGCCGGGTTCACCGTCCTGATCACCGACGCGCCGCGTGACGGGGTCCCCCCGGCGATCATCCAGATCACGCCCGACCAGACGACCACCGACGAGGCCCCTGACCCGGCCTCGAACCAGGCCTCGAACCAGGCCGCGAACCAGCACTCGGACCAGGCGACCGACCCGGCCGCCGACCCGGCCGCCGGTCCGGCTGTGGAGCCGGACGTGCAGGCGCCCGCCGAGCTCGGCGGGCTGGACAGGCCTGCCTACGTGCTGTTCACCTCAGGGTCGACCGGCCAGCCCAAGGGCGTCGAGGTCGGGCACCGGGCGGCGGTGAACACCATCGACGACCTGGCCGAACGCCTCGGCCTCGGCGCCGGCGACCGCACCCTGGCGGTGTCGGCGCTCGACTTCGACCTGTCGGTGTTCGACCTGTTCGCGCCGCTGTCCGTCGGCGGTGCGGTCGTGCTGGTCGACGAGCATTCCCGGCGGGAGGCGCGGCGCTGGGCCGAACTGGTCCGCGACCACCGGGTGACGATCCTGAACTGCGTGCCCACGGTGCTCGACCTGGTGCTGTCCGCCGGGGTGGAGCTCGGCGGGTCGCTGCGCGCCGTCCTGCTCGGTGGCGACCGGGTCGGCGTCGACCTGCCGGGCCGCCTGGTCGCTGCGGTTCCCGGTGCCCGGTTCCTCGGCCTCGGCGGCACGACCGAGACCGCGATCCATTCGACGGTGTGCGAGGTCGCCGGCGCCGAGCCGGTGCCCGGCTGGTGGCGGTCCGTGCCGTACGGGACGCCGCTGCGCAACGTCCGGCTGCGTGTCGTCGATCCGCTCGGGCGGGACTGCCCCGACCACGTCGCCGGCGAGCTGTGGATCGGCGGGGACGGTGTCGCCCGCGGATACCTGGGTGATCCGGAGCGGACCGCGGACCGGTTCGTCGAGCACGCAGGCCTGCGCTGGTACCGCACCGGTGACCTGGCCCGCTACCAGCCCGACGGCACGGTCGAGTTCCTCGGGCGGCGCGATCACCAGGTCAAGATCCGGGGTTTCCGGATCGAGCTGGGCGAGGTCGAGGCTGCGCTGGCGACCCTGCCCGAGGTGCAGGCCGGCGTAGCGGTGCTCGTCGACGGTGCCGGCGGGCATCCCGCCGCACTCGGCGCCGGGATCGTCCCCGCCGGTGCCCCGACAGGCACCGAGCTGTCGGCCGCCGTGCGGGAGGGCCTGCGGCGGGTACTGCCGCCGCACATGGTGCCGGACCTGGTCGTCACGTTCGACGCCATGCCGCTCACGGCGAACGGGAAGATCGACCGGAGGGCCGTCACCGCGGCCGTGCGCCGGGCCGTGGGCGGCTCCGGTGACCGCACGCCGCCGCGCAGCGACCTCGAACGGGTCGTGCACACCGTCTGGTGCGACGTGCTGGGGATCACGGAGTTCGGCGTCACCGACGAGTTCTTCGCACTCGGTGGCGACTCCGTCCTCGCCACGGCCGTGGTGCGGCGGCTGCGCGACGAGCTGGACACGACCGCGGTCAGCGTGCGCTCCCTGTTCGCGGCCCCGACCGTGGCGACGCTCGCCGACCGGATCCGCGCGGCCGATACCGTGCCCGGCCGGTCGGAGCGGGTCGCCACGATCGTCCTGGAGATCGCGGCGATGACGGACGAGGAGGTCGCCGACGAACTCGGCGACACAGGAGGCCCCCGATGACCGCTCCGTCGACGGCACCCGTGCCAACCCCCCACCCGGGGGAGGCGAACGAGGGCTGGGTGCGGTGGCCGGCCGAGTTCGTCCAGCGCTACCAGGACGCCGGGTACTGGGGCGACCAGACACTGGACGGCCTGCTGCGTGAGTGGGCCCGCCGGTTCGGACCAGCCACCGCGCTGGTCTCGGGGTCCGAGCGGATCAGCTACGCCGCGCTCGACGAGGCGGTGGACGACCTCAGCGCCGGCCTGGCGTCCCTCGGCATCGGCCCCGGCGACCACCTGGTGGTGCACCTGCCCAACCGGGCCGAGTTCGTGACCGTCGTGTTCGCGCTGATGCGCCTCGGGGCGATCGGTGTCATGGCGCTGCCCGCCCACCGGCGGGTGGAGATCGAGCACTTCGCGCGCCTGTCCGGAGCGGTCGGGTACGTCGTCGCCGACCGGCACGAGGGCTTCGACTACCGGGAGCTGGCCCGCGAGGTGGTCGACGCCGTCCCCTCGGTGCGCCACGTCCTGGTGGCCGGCGACCCCGGACCGGGCTCCGGCCAGGGCGTGTTCACCGGGTTCGCCGAGCTCGCCGCCGCCGGGCGCTCCGCCCGCCTGGCCGCGACGTCCGGTGCTGCCGGGGTGGGGCGGGAGCCGGGTGACATCGCCCTGCTGCTCATCTCCGGCGGGACGACCGGCAAGCCCAAGCTGATCCCGCGCACCCACCGGGACTACGCCTACAACGCCCGGGCCAGCGCCCAGGTGTGCGGGCTCACCGCGGACGACGTCTACCTGGTCGCGCTGCCCGCCGCGCACAACTTCCCGCTGGCGTGCCCGGGGATCCTCGGCGCGTTCGGCGTGGGCGCCACGGTCGTGATGGCGTCGGCGTCCAGCCCGGACGTCGTCTTCGACCTGATCGCCCGTGAGGGTGTCACCGTCACCGCGGCCGTGCCGCCGCTGGTGCGGCTGTGGGTCGAGGCCGCCGGGTGGGAGGGGCCTGACACGACCAGCCTGCGTCTGGTCCAGGTGGGCGGGGCCAAGCTCGACGAGGGTCTGGCCCAGCGGATCGCCCCGACGCTCGGGGCCCGCGTCCAGCAGGTCTTCGGCATGGCCGAGGGGCTGCTGAACTTCACCCGCCTCGACGACCCCGACGAGCTCGTCTTCACCTCGCAGGGCCGTCCGCTGGCCGAGGCCGACGAGATCCGGGTGCTCGACGGGTCCGGCCGGCCGGTGGCCGCCGGGCAGGTCGGGGAGCTGTGGACCCGGGGCCCCTACACCATCCGCGGGTACTACCGGGCCGCCGAGCACAACAGCACCGTCTTCGGCTCCGACGGCTTCTTCCGCACCGGCGATCTCGTCCGCCAGCTCCCGACCGGCCACCTGGTCGTCGAGGGCCGGGTCAAGGACGTGATCAACCGGGGTGGGGAGAACGTCTCGGCCGGGGAGCTGGAGGAGCACCTGCTGACCCACCCGGCGATCGCCCTGGCGGCGGTCGTCGGCCTGCCCGACCCCGACGTGGGGGAGAGCGTCTGCGCCGCCGTCGTCCCCGTCACGGGCGGCGCGGTCCGGCTCAAGGAGATCAAGAACTACCTGCGGGACCGCGGCCTGGCCCGGTTCATGCTGCCCGACCGCCTGGCCGTCGTCGACGAGTTCCCCTACACGGCCGTCGGGAAGATCGACAAGCGGGAGCTGCGTCGCCGGCTCGAACAGTGACACCACCCCGCTGACCCCGGCCGGTGCCCGCCCCTGTCCCCGGCGGCCCGGCCCGCACTCATGAGATCGGTTCGTCCCGCCCCGCCCCCATCTGCCCGTCCGTCCCATCCGTCCCGCCTCTGGATGCCGGCCGCCGCCCGCGGCACCCTGCCTCCGGTCGCGGGCCGGACGGAAGCCGGGGCCGCGGAGCGGGGCTCGCGGCCTGCCCGCGACGTATTCCGGAGGTAGTGGACACGTGGCCAGCCCCGACCCGCAGGAGCGCAAGCGCGAGCTGCTCCGCCGCCGCCTGGCGGCCGAGAGCCTCGCCTCGGCCGGGCCGGCCGACGTGGGCGCGCGGCGCAGCCGGCTGCCCGGCGAGGGCCACCCACTGAGCCCCGGACAGCTGCGGATGTGGTTCCTGCAGCAGCTCGACCCGTCGAGCACCGCCTACAACGTGGCCGCCGCCTTCGACCTCACCGGCCCGGTGGACGCCGCCGCGCTGCACGACGCTCTGCGCGCGCTCGCCGACCGTCACGAGATCCTGCGCACGACCTACCGCTCCACGCCCGGCGGCCAGCCCGAACAGGTGGTGCACGCCGACCTGGAACCGGGCTGGTCCAGCCACGACGTCTCCACCGAGGTGCCCTTTGGAGACTCTGCCGAGCCGGCGGGATGGCGTGAGCTGCTTGTCGACGAGATCGCGCAGCGCGCCGCACGCCACGTCTTCGACCTCACCGCCGCCTCGCCGCTGCGGGTGACCCTGATCCGCACCGCGCCCGAGCGGCACGTCCTCCTCATGGTCGCCCACCACGTGGCCTGGGACGACACCTCCTGGGAGATCTTCTTCCGGGAGCTGTTCGCCGACTACGACCGGCTGCGCGCCGGCGCCGAGGCGGCGCCGGCGGACGCCCAGGCACCGCAGTACCTCGACCTTGCCGTGCCCGCCACCGCCGCCACGGGCACGGACACGGGCGCCGCTCCGGGTGCCCCGGCGGGCGTGGCGCCGGGCGACGCCGGGGCGCTCGCGTACTGGCGCGGCATCCTGACCGGGCTGCCCGAACCGCTGCGGTTCACCGGCGGCGAGCAGGTATCCGTCGCCAGGGACGCCGACGCAGACGCGGACGCCGACCGGGGCGGTCAGGCCGTCCACCGGGCGGCGGCCGGAACGGCGTCGCGGGTGCGGGTCTTCGCCACCGACCACGGGGCCACACCGTTCATGGTGCTGCTCGCCGCGTTCGCCGGGGTGCTGCACCGGCACACCGGTGCCACCGACCTCGTCATCGGCTCCCCGGTGGTCAACCGGGACGCGCCGGGCGCGGACCGCCTCCTCGGCTACTTCGGGAACACCGTGGCCCTGCGGGTCGGCGTCCGGCCCGGCGACACCTTCGCGGACCTGCTGGCGCGGACCCGGCAGACCTGCCGCGGCGCGTTCGCCCACCAGCACGTCGACCTCGAGGACGTCGTCCGCGCCGCCAACCCGGACCGCTCCGACGGAGTCTGGAGCGTCTTCACCACGATGTTCGCGGTGCGGACGCCCGCCGCGGAGCACCTCGCCGCCCAGCAGCTGCGCGGCTCCCGGCGACCACTGCACCACGGCAGCTCCCAGTTCCCCCTCGGGGTCATGGCCGAGATCGGTGACGACCACCTCGACCTGGAAGCCACCTTCCTCACCGGGGAGGTGGCCGCCTCGACGGCCGCGGCGATGCTGCGCCACCTGGAGGCGTTCCTCGACCAGGTGCTGCGGCATCCGGACCGCCCACTGGCCTCCGTCGACCTGCTGACCCCCGCCGAACGTCACCGCATCCTCACCACGTGGAACGACACCGCGGCACCCAGCCCGGCGGCGAGGTGGGTCGAGCTGTTCACCCGGCAGGCACGCGGGAACCCCGGCCACCCGGCCGTCGTGACCACCGACGCCTCCCTCCCCGGCGCCTCCCTCACCTACGGCGAGCTGGCCGCACGCGCCGAGCTGCTCGCCGGCCGGCTGCGCGCGCACGGCGCGGGCCCGGGCACCATCGTCGCGCTGGCGCTGCCGCGCACTCCCGACCTGCTCGTGGCGCTGGTGGGCGTCGCCCGCACCGGCGCCGCCCACCTGCCGGTGGACCCCGACTACCCGGCCGACCGGATCAGCTTCGTCCTCGACGACGCGGCACCGGCGCTGTTGGTGACCACCCGCGCGCTCGCCGCCGACCTGCCCACCCCCGCCGGGACCAGGACCGTCCTCATGGACGCACCCGCCTCCGTGGAACCCGCGCCCGTTCCGCGAGCCGCGGACGGCGGCCCGGACGCGGCGGACCCGGCTGCCCTGACAGGGGCCGGCGCGCTGGCGGGTGCTGCCTACGTGATCTACACCTCGGGTTCGACCGGACGTCCGAAGGGCGTCGTCGTGCCGCACCGGGCGCTGACGAACTTCCTGGACTGCATGGTCGACCTGTTCGGGCTCGGCCCGGCGGACCGGGTGCTCGCGCTGACCACCCTGTCGTTCGACATCGCGGCCCTGGAACTGCTCGCCCCGCTGACCGCCGGGGCCACCGTCCACCTCGCCGGCCAGGACGAGGCCCGCGACCCGGCCGGCCTCGCCGCACTGCTCGCCGCGGGCACCCTCACGCTCGCGCAGGCGACGCCGTCGATGTGGCAGTCGATCCTCGCGGCGGCCGGCGACGCGCGCTTCGGCGGCGTGCGCCTGCTCAGCGGCGGGGAGGGCCTGCCTGCCGGGCTGGCCGGCGCGCTCACCGCCCGCGCCGACGACGTCGTGAACATGTACGGCCCGACCGAGACGACCATCTGGTCGACGGCCGGCCCGGTGCCGCCGGTTGGCCCGGTTGGCCCGGCCGGGGCGACCGCGGCCCGGCCGACGGTGGGACGCCCGATCCGCTCGACCCAGGTGTACCTGCTGGACGCCGGGCTCGCCCCGGTCGCCCCCGGCATGCTCGGCGAGCTCTACATCGGCGGCGACGGCGTCGCCGACGGGTACCTGGGCCGCCCCGGGCTCACCGCGTCCCGCTTCGTGGCCGACCCGTTCGGTACCGGTACGCGGATCTACCGCACCGGTGACCTGGCCCGCTGGACGTCCGACGGCGACCTGGACGTCGTCGGACGGGTGGACGACCAGGTCAAGCTGCGTGGCTTCCGGATCGAGCCGGGCGAGATCGAGGCGGTGCTGTCCGCCCACCCGCAGGTGGGGCGCGCCGCCGTGATCGTCCGGGACGACGGCCCGGCCGGACGTCACCTCGTCGCCTACGTCGTCCCCGCCGCCGCCACCACCGCCGCCGCCACCACCACTGCCGCCGCCACCACTGCCACCGCCGCCGGTGTCACCGCGCCCGACCTGGCGGAGTTGCGTGCGCACGCGGCCGCGGCGCTGCCGGAGCACATGGTCCCCGCCGCGTTCGTGGTGCTGCCGGAGCTGCCGACGACGCCGAACGGCAAGCTCGACCGGCAGGCGCTGCCGCGTCCCGACTTCGCCGCCGCAGCGGGGTCGCGCGTGCCGGCCACGGAGGCCGAGGAACTGCTCTGCGAGCTGTTCGCGTCCGTCCTCGGGGTGGAGCGGGCCGGCGCCGACGACGCCTTCTTCCACCTCGGCGGCGACAGCATCCTGGCCTTCCAGCTGGTGGCCGGGGCGCGGGCCCGCGGGCTCACCTGCACCCTGCGGGACGTCTTCGCACATCCCACCCCCGCGGGCCTCGCCGCGGCCGCCGCCCCGACCGCCGCCGCCGCGGCGACCGACGGGGCGGCTCCCCCCGACGGGATCACGCTCGCCGGGGTCAGCCCGGCCGACGTCGAGCGGTGGCGTGGGCTCCACCCGGACCTGGCCGACGTCTGGCCGCTGTCGCCGCTGCAGTCCGGCCTGCTGTTCCACGCGCTGCTCGACGACGCCTCGGCGGACGCCTACATCCTGCAGTTCGTCGTGGACGTCCACGGAGACGTGGAGCCGGCGCGGCTGCGGGCCGCCGCCCGGGCCCTGTTCGACCGGCACCCGAACCTGCGCTCGGCGTTCGTCTACGACGGGGACGTCCCCGTCCAGATCGTGCCGGCGCGGATCGGTGCGGCCGCCTTCGACGAGGTGTGGACCGAGGTCGACCTGGCCGCGTGGCCGCGGGCGGAGGCCCTGGCCGAGGCCGAGCGCCTGGGGCGCGGCGACCGCCAGACCCCGTTCGACCTCACCGCCCCGCCACTGGTGCGCTTCCTGCTGCTGCGCACCGGCCCGCGGGACTGGCGCCTCGCGGTCAGCCCGCACCACATCGTCCTGGACGGCTGGTCGGTGCCGCTGCTGCTGCGCGAGCTTTTCCAGCTCTACACCGCCGCCGGGGCCGGCCCGCCGGACGTCTCCGCTCCGGCGGAGACAGCACTGCCGCCCGCCCCGTCCTACCTGGACTACCTGCGCTGGCTCGCCGCCCGGGACAGCGAGGCGTCCCGGCGGGCCTGGGCCGCGATCCTCGACGGCGTCACCGAGCCGACCCTGCTCGCCGCCGCCGAGGTGACGGGCGCCGAGGTGACCGCCACGCTGGAGCGCCATGCCGACGCCGACCTGACGGCGCGGCTCGGTGGGCTCGTCCGCGCCCACGGCTCGACCCTCAACACGGTGCTGCGCGCCGCGTGGGCGATCGTGCTGGGCCGCGCCGTCGGCCGCGACGACGTCGTCTTCGGGACGTCCGTCGCCGGCCGCCCGGCCGAGCTGCCCGGCGCGGCGGAGATGGTGGGCCTGCTGCTCGCGACGGTGCCGGTGCGGGTCACCGTCGACCCGGCGGAGAGCTTCGCCGGGCTGCTCGAGCGCGTCCGTGCCGAGCAGGCGGCGACGTTCGACCATCACCACCTGGGGCTCGCCGAGATCCACGCGGCGGCGGGGCTGCCGGAGCTGTTCGACACCCTGCTCGTCCTGGAGTCCTACCCGTTCGACCAGGCCGGCCTGCTCGGGCCGGCCAGCGGCCTGACCCTGGCCGGTCTGACCGGCCACGACGCCACGCACTACCCGCTGACGATCCGGGTGATCCCGGGTGAGCGGCTGCGCTTCACCCTCAGCTACCGGCCGGACCGCCTGGACGAGGCCGTCGTCGCCGCGCTCGCCGACCGCCTCCTCGCCCTGCTCGCCGCCGCGGCGGTGGACCCGCGGCAGCCCGTCGGCGCCATCGGTGCGGCCGGCGAGGCCAACGCGGCCGGCGATGCCAACGCGGCCGGCGAGGCCGTCGCGGCTGGTGCCGTCGAGTCGTCCGAGGGGGGGCTGTCCGGAGCCGAGTCATCCGGGGCCGGGCTGTCCGATGCCAGGGCGGTGACGCTGCCGGAGCTGTTCGAGGCCCAGGTGGCGCGGGTGCCCGGCAACGTCGCCGTGACCTGGGGCGACGTCCAGCTGACCTACGCCGAGCTCGACGCCGCGGCGAACCGCCTCGCCGGGCTGCTGGCCGCGCGTGGCGTCGGCGTGGAGTCGATCGTCGCCGTCGCGGTGCCGCGGTCGGTCGACCTGGTCGTCGCCCTGCTCGCGGTGCAGAAGGCGGGGGCCGCCTACCTGCCGCTCGACACCGCCTACCCGGCCGACCGGCTGGCCTACATGATCGCCGACGCGGCGCCGGCGTGCCTGGTGACGACGTCCGAGGCACTGCCGGCCGTCCCCGCGCGCACCAGGGTGCCGGTGATCACACTGGACGCTCCGCCCGTGGTCGCCGCGCTGGCCGAGCAGGCCTGCGCATTGCTGCCGCCCGAGCGGCGGGCGCGTCCCGGCAACGCCGCCTATGTGATCTACACGTCCGGTTCGACGGGGCGTCCGAAGGGCGTCGTCGTCCCACACCAGACCGTGATCAGGCTGTTCGCGCACACCCATCCGTGGTTCGGCTTCGACGAGACCGACGTGTGGACGATGTTCCACTCGGCGTCGTTCGACTTCTCCGTCTGGGAGCTGTGGGGGCCGCTGCTGTACGGCGGGCGGCTCGTCGTCGTCGACCACCACGTCTCGCGCTCCCCGGAGCTGTTCGAGCGGCTGCTGCGCCGCGAGTCGGTGACGGTCCTCAGCCAGACCCCGTCGGCGTTCGCCCAGCTCGTCGAGGCCGACCGCGCCCGCCACGAAGCCCTGGGCACCACCGGTGCCGACGGGGCCGGTGCCGGGGACGTCCCGGCGGAGCTGGCGCTGCGCTACGTCGTGTTCGGTGGCGAGGCGCTCGACTTCGGCCGGCTGCCCGGCTGGTACGCCCGGCACCGCGACGACGCGCCCGTGCTCGTCAACATGTACGGCATCACCGAGACGACCGTCCACGTCACCTACCTGCGGCTGGACGAGCAGGTGGTCGCGGCGGCACGGGCCAGCCTGGTCGGCGAGCCGATCCCGGGCCTGCGGGTGCACGTCCTCGACCACCACCTGCAGCCGGTGCCCCTCGGCGGTGTCGGTGAGCTGTATGTCAGCGGCGGGCAGCTCGCCCGTGGCTATCTGGGACGTCCGGAGCTGACCGGCACCCGCTTCGTCGCGGACCCGTTCGGGCCCGCGGGCACGCGGATGTACCGCACCGGGGACCTCGCCCGGCGGACCGCCGGCGGCGAGGCAGGCGGCTTCGAGTACCTCGGCCGGGCCGACGACCAGGTCAAGATCCGCGGGTTCCGGATCGAGCTGGGGGAGATCCAGGCGGCGATCGCGACGCACCCGGCGGTGGAACAGGCCGTGGTGCTGGCCCGCGAGGACCAGCCGGGGCAGCTCCGGCTCGTCGGCTACGCCGTGCTCACCCCGGGTGCCCAGGTCGGCTCCGAGGAGCTGCGCCGGCACGCCGCGGCCACCCTGCCCGACTTCATGGTCCCCGTCGCGGTCGTCGGGCTGGACGCGTTCCCGCTCACCGGCAACGGCAAGCTGGACCGCGCCGCGCTGCCCGCCCCGGACCTCGCGGGCGCGTCCACCGGCACCCGGGCGCGCACCGACCGCGAGCAGACGCTGTGCGACGTCTTCGCCGGCGTGCTCGGCCTGGAGCAGGTCGGAGTGGACGACGACTTCTTCACCCTCGGCGGCGACAGCATCAGCGCCATCCAGCTCGTCAACCGGGCCCGCCGCGAGCTGATCAGCTTTACCCCCCGGGACGTCTTCACCCACCGCACCCCGGCCGCACTCGCCGCCTCCGCCGCCTCCGCCGGCTCCCTCGCCGTCCCCGCCGAGTCCGCCGGGCAGGGCGACGCCGCCGGTGCCCCGCAGGGGGATTCCGCGGCCTCCCCTCCGGCTGTGGCCGCGGCCGGGCCCGATCCCGAGGCGATCGGTGTGTTCACCCCGCTGCCGATCGTCGCCCGCCTCGCCGGCTGGGGCGGGCCGGTGCGCCGGTTCAACCAGGCGCTGCTGGTGACCGTCCCCGCCGGGATCACCGAGGACGTCCTGCGTGCGAGCCTGCAGGCTCTGGTGGACCAGCACGACGCGCTGCGGGCCAGGCTGCTGCGGCCGACGCCGGCACTGTGGCTGATGGAGACCCGGCCCGTCGGCTCGGTACGGGTGGACGGCCTGCTGCGCCGGGTGGACGTCGCCGACCTCGACGAGGCCGGGCTGCGCGCGGCCGTCGCCGCCGAGTCCGACGCGGCCGCCGAGGCGCTCGACCCCGAGACCGGCGTGGTGCTGCGGGTCACCTGGCTCGACGCCGGTCCGGCCCGCCCCGGGCGGCTGCTGCTGGTCGGTCACCACCTCGTCGTCGACGGGGTGTCGTGGCGGATCCTGCTCGCCGACCTGCAGACCGCCTCGGCGGCGGTGCGCGCTGGCTCGCAGCCCCGGCTGGACCCGGTCGGCACGTCCCTGCGCGGTTTCGCCCGGGTCGTCGCCGAGCGGGCTCAGGACCCGGCCCGTCTCGCCGAGCTCACCCACTGGACGGAGACCCTCGCGCCGGGCGGCCGCCTGCTGGGCCACGCCCCCGCGACCCGGGCAACTCCCGTCACTCCGGCCACTCCCGCCGCGGCTGTCACAACCGGCACCGTCGCGCAGACCGGCCGGCATGTCGTGGAGGTCCCGGCGGAGGTCACCGCGCCGCTGCTGACCTCGCTGCCGGCGGCCGCACGGGTGGACGTCACCGAGGTGCTGCTGGCCGCGCTGCGCACGGCCGTCTCCGGGTGGCGGCACGGCCAGGGCTGGGACGCCGCGACCGATCTGCTCGTCGACCTCGAGCGCCACGGCCGCGACCCGATCGCCCCCGAGGTCGACCTCGCCCGCACGGTCGGCTGGTTCACCTCGATCGCACCCGTCCGGCTGCCTGCCGGCAACCGGACCACCGACACCGGGACCACCGAGACCGGGGCTGCGGGCGTCGGGACAGCGGGCGGCGGGGTGGCGGGCACGCTTGCCGCCGTCGCGGCCCGCCTGCGCGCCGTCCCGGACGGCGGCGCCGGGTTCGGGATGCTGCGCTACGCCAACGCGGCCGCGGCGCCGGTGCTGGCCGGGCTGGAACGCCCGGAGATTCTGTTCAACTACCTGGGGCGGTTCGGTGCCGACGCGGCGGACGCCTGGGGACCGGCCCCCGAGCTCGACGCGCTGGCCGCCGACCCGGACCAGGAGATGGGTGTCGCCTACCCGCTGACGGTCGACGCCGTCTGCGTGCAGACACCCGCCGGGCCCGTCCTGCGGGCGACCTTCACCCATCTGACGACACTGATCGACCCGGCCTCCGCCGCGGCCCTCGGCGCCGCCTGGCGCGACGCGCTGGTCGCCCTGTCCACCCTCGACCCGTCGGCCGTGTCCGGTGCGGGTGGCACGGCACCGGCACCGGCACCGGCACCGGCGTCCGGTGATCTCGTCGAGCTGTCGCCGCGGGAGCGGGCACGGGTGGAGGCGGCGAGCCCCGGCCCGGTCTCCGAGATCTGGCCGCTGTCACCGCTGCAGGAGGGACTGTTCTTCCACTCGGCGTTCGACCGCTCCAGCGACGCGTACACCGCGCAGTTCGCCCTCGACTTCGGCCACCGGTTCGACGTCGACCGGCTGCGCCGCGCCTGCGAGACGTTCCTTCGCCGCAACCCGACCCTGCGGGCCGGCTTCGTCGGTGACGGGCTGCCCACCCCGGTGCAGTTCGTCGTCACGGAGGTGCCCGCACCGCTGTCGGAGGTCGACCTCACCGGCCTGCCCGAACAGGAACGGCTGGTGCGGGCCGAGCAGATCGCCGAGCGTGACCGGTCCCGGCCGTTCGACGTCGCCCGTCCGCCGCTGTGGCGGCTGACCCTGCTGCGTCTCGGCGACAGCCACGACCGGCTGGTGTTCAACCGGCAGGTGCTGGTCTGGGACGGCTGGTCCGGTGCGCTGGTCATCGACCAGCTCCTCGGCCTCTACGAGCGCGGGGGCGACGACGACGGGCTGCCCGTCCCGGCCGCCTCGTACCGCGACTTCCTGGTGTGGCTGCAGGCTCGGGACACCGAGGCCGCGCGGGAGGCGTGGCGGTCGGCGCTGGCCGACCTCGACGGCCCGACGCTGGTCGTCCCGGAGGCCCGGGGGCTGCCGCCGGTCGAGCCGGGGCGGATCACCGCCGAGGTCCCCGAGGCGACGGCGAGCGCCGTGCGGGAGCTGTCCCGCCGGTACGGCATCACGGTGAACACGGTGTTCAACACGGCCCTGGCGTTCGTCCTCGGCGGCGCGGTGGGCTCCGACGACGTCGTGTTCGGCACCACCGTCGCCGGCCGGCCGACCGACGTCGACGGCATCGACGAGGTCGTAGGCCTGTTCCTCAACACGGTGCCGGTGCGGGTGCGGATGGACCCGCGGGAACCCGTCCTCGCCCTGCTGCGCCGCGTCCAGGACCAGCGGGTCGAGCTGATGGACCACGAGTACCTGGGTCTCGGCGACATCCAGCGCGCCGCCGGCAGCACCGTGCTGTTCGACACCCTGTACGTGCTGCAGAACTTCATCGACGAGGTGGCGACCGAGCAGAGCAGCGACCGGTTCGGGATCACCGGTGGCACCAGCATCGACCACACGCACTATCCGCTCACGTTCGTGCTGTTCCCCGGCACACGCATCACCGTGCGCCTGGAGTACCGCCCGGACGTCGTCGACGTCACCCGTGCCCGCGCGCTGTTCGACCGGTTCCTCGGACTTCTCGACGAGCTCGTCCGGGACGTCTCCGCACCCGTCGGGTCGGTCGAGGTGCTGCTGCCGGCGGAGCGGGCGGCGCTTGCCGCCGACTGGTCGCGCCCGTTCCTTCCGGTCGGGACGGAGACCGTCGCCGACCTGCTGGCCGCGCAGGCGGCCCGCACACCCGAGCTGACCGCGCTGGTCCTCGGCGACGAGCGCGTCATCTACGCCGAGCTCGACGCGCGGGTGAACCGGATGGCCCGGCTGCTGCTGGCCCGCGGCGCGGGCCCGGAGACGGTGGTGGCCCTCGGGCTCGGCCGCTCGGTGAACATGGTCGTGGCGCTGTTCGCCGTGCTGCGTACCGGCGCCGCCTACCTTCCGCTGGAACTGGACCACCCGCCGGCCCGCCTGCTCGGCATGGTCGCCGACGCCGGCGCCGGGCTCCTGGTGGCGACCACCGCCACCGCCGCCTACCTGGACGGCCCCGCCGCCGGTGCCGGCGCGGCGCGCCTGCTGCTGGACGACCCGGCGACGGCCGCGGCGCTCGCCGCCACCGACGGGGGTGCGCTGTCCGACGCCGAGCTGGGCGCGTTCGCCCGCGGCCGCGCGGACCGCCTCGACCACCCGGCCTACGTCATCTACACCTCGGGCTCGACGGGACGTCCCAAGGGCGTCGTGACGCCGTACCGGGGCCTGACGAACATGCAGCTCAACCACCAGGCGGAGATCTTCGCCCCCGCGGTGGCGGCGGCCGGCGGGCGGCGGCTGCGCATCGCGCACACCGTCTCGTTCGCGTTCGACATGTCCTGGGAGGAGCTGCTCTGGCTCGTCGAGGGACACGAGGTCCACGTCTGCGACGAGAATCTGCGCCGGGACGCCGAGGCCCTGGTGGCGTACTGCGACACGCACCGCATCGACGTCGTCAACGTGACCCCGACCTACGCCCACCACCTGATCGAGCTGGGCCTGCTCGACCGCGCCGACGGGGGGCACCGGCCGCCGCTGGTCATGCTCGGCGGTGAGGCCGTCTCGGAGGCGGTGTGGAGCCGGCTGCGCGACACCGAGGGCACGGCCGGCTACAACCTGTACGGCCCGACCGAGTACACGATCAACACCCTCGGCGGCGGCACCGCGGACAGCACCACGCCGACCGTCGGCCGGCCCATCCGCAACACCCGCGCCTACATCCTGGACGGCTGGCTGCGCCCGGTGCCGGACGGCGTCCCCGGGGAGCTCTACATCGCCGGCGACGGGCTGGCCCGCGGCTACCTGGACCGGTTCGGCCTGACCGCCGCCCGGTTCGTCGCCGACCCCCACACACCGGGCGGGCGGATGTACCGCACCGGCGACCTCGTCGTGCGGGGAGCGGACGGGAACCTGGACTTCCTCGGCCGCACTGACGAACAGGTCAAGATCCGCGGTTACCGGGTGGAGCTCGGGGAGATCACCACCGCGCTCGACCGCCACCCCCGGGTCAGCCAGGCCGCGGTCGTCGCCACCGACGACACCGGCGCGCCGGGGACCCGCCGGCTGATCGCCTACGTGGTGCCCGCCGAGCTGACCGCCGCCGACCGGGCAGCCGTCGAGGCCGACCAGGTCGGCGAGTGGCAGCAGGTCTACAGCGACGAGTACGTCCAGATCCCGACCGCGGTGCACCAGGAGGACTTCGCCGGATGGGACTCCAGCTACGACGGGCAGCCCATCCCGCTGGAGCACATGCGTGAGTGGCGGTCGGCGACCGTCGAGCGCATCCGCGCCCTCGCCCCGCGCCGCATCCTGGAGATCGGCGTCGGCACCGGCCTGCTGCTCGGCCAGCTCGCACCGCGCTGTGAGAGCTACTGGGGGACGGACTTCGCCCGCCCGGTGATCGACAAGCTGCGCGCCGAGGTCGCCGCCGACCCGCAGCGGCTGTCCGGCGTCGAGCTGCGCTGCCAGCCGGCACACGTGACCGACGGCCTGCCCACCGGGTTCTTCGACGTCGTCGTGATCAACTCGGTGATCCAGTACTTCCCGAGCCCGGACTACCTGCGCTCGGTCCTGCGCGCCGCGCTCGACCTGCTCGTGCCCGGCGGCGCCCTGTTCGTCGGCGACGTGCGCAACCTGGCCCGGCTGCGGGCCTTCCACACGGCGATCGAGGCCGGCCGCTCCGGCGGCGCGGACCACGGCGGCGACCTCACCCGGCTCGCCGCGGCCGTGGAGCGGCGGGTCCGGCTCGACAAGGAGCTGGTGCTGGCACCGGAGTTCTTCACCGAGCTCGCGCGGGAGACCGGCGCCGAGGTGTCGCTGCGGGTCAAGCGCGGCTCGTTCCACAACGAGCTGACCCGCCACCGGTTCGACGTCGTGCTCTCCCGCCCCGCCGCGACCGGCGCCCCGGACGGGCCGGCGGTGCATCTCGCCGGTGCGCCGACACTGCGCTGGGGGAGCCCGCAGATCACCGACCTGGCCGTGGTCGAGGCACACCTGCGCGAACAGCGCCCGGCGCTGTTGCGGGTCGCCGGCGTCCCCGACGCGCGGGTCGCTGCCGAGCTCGCCCTGGCCGCGCGCGTCAGCGGCGTCGAACCCACCGGCCCGGCCGCCGCGGTCGACCCGGAGGAACTGTTCGCGCTGGCCGACCAGCTCGGCTACGAGCAGCACCTGACACTGTCGGCGACCGATCCGGGGCTGCTGGACGCGGTCTTCGTCCGCGCGGAGGCCGTGACGGCCGGTCCGCGGGTCGGCGGCTACCTGCCGGACCCGGCGGGGGAGCCCGTCGGGCCGTTCGCGAACGACCCGACGGCGGCCCGCGGCGACGCCGCGCTCGCCGCCGTCCTGCGCGCCGACCTGACCGTCGTCCTGCCGGACTACATGGTCCCCGCCGCCTACGTCACGCTGCGAGAAATCCCGCGCACCGCCAACGGCAAGCTCGACGTGGCCGCCCTGCCCCCGGCCGAGCCGTCGGTGCCGCTGGTCGCCTCCCGCCCCGCGTCCTCGCCGGCGGAGGTGGTGCTGTGCACCCTGTACGCCGAGGTGCTGGGTCTGCCCGAGGTGGGCGTGGAGGACGACTTCTTCGCCCTGGGGGGCCACTCGCTGCTGGCTACCCGCCTGGTCAGCCGGGCCCGCGCGGACCTCGGCGCCGACCTGGCCATCCGCGACCTGTTCGAGGCACCGACGGTGGCCGCCCTCGCGGAGCGCGTCACCGCGGCCGGCGGTGCGTCCGGCGCGGCGGCACCGGCGGCATCGCCCCGCCCGCGGCTGCGCCCGGCGCAGCGGCCCGAGCGCGTACCCCTGTCGTCGGCGCAGCAGCGCCTGTGGCTGGTCGACAGGTTCGCCGACGGCACCGACGCCTACAACTACCCGCTGGTGATCCGCCTGCATGGCCGGGTCGACGTCGAGGCGCTGCGGCTTGCCGCGGCGGACGTGGCGGCCCGCCACGAGATCCTGCGCACCGTCGTGACGGAGCACGAGGGGGAGGGCTACCAGCGGATCCTCGCCCCGGACGAGGCTCTCCCGCCGGTCCGGGCCGTCGACCTGACCGGGGCCGTCGACCTGATTGGGGGCGCCGGCCCGGCGGCCGGGGCCGACCCGACGGGAGAGGCTGCGCTTGAGCGGGCGGTCGAGGAGTTCGTCGCGGAACCGTTCGACCTGCGGTCCGACCCGCCACTGCGGCTTGCCGTGTTCCAGACCGGGACGCCGGGATCCCCGGTGGAGTCGGTGCTCGCGGTCGTCCTGCACCACATCGCGACCGACGAGTGGTCGGACCGGCCGTTCCTGGAGGACCTCGACGCCGCCTACGCGGCGCGCCGGGCAGGCCGGGCCCCCGGCTGGGAGCCGCTGCCCGTCCAGTACGCCGACTACACCCTCTGGCAGAGTGAGCTGCTCGGTGACCCCGCGGACCCGGCGTCGCTCGCCGGCCGCCAGCTCGCCTACTGGCAGCAGGCGCTGCGCGGCATGCCCGAGGAGATCGCGCTGCCGCTGGACCGGCCGCGCCCCGCCGTCCGTGACGGCGCGGGTGGGCGGGAGATCCGCGAGCTGTCCGCCGCGACCGTGACGGCGCTGCGCGCCCTGTGCGCGCGCACCGGCGCGAGCATGTCGATGCTCGCCCACGCGGCGATCGCCACCCTGCTGCACCGGTTCGGGGCCGGTGACGACATTCCGCTGGGGGTGCCGATCGCGGGCCGAACCGACACCGCCCTCGACCGCCTCGTCGGCTTCTTCGTCAACACCCTGGTGCTGCGCTCCGACCTGTCCGGGGAGCCGACGTTCGCCCAGCTGCTGGCCCGCACCCGGGAGACCGACCTGGGGGCCTTCGACCACGCGGACGTGCCGTTCGAACAGGTCGTCGCGGCGGCCAACCCGCGCCGCTCGGCCGGGCGCAACCCACTGTTCCAGGTGATGACCGGCTACCACCACCTCGTCGAGGACGAGCACACCCTGTTCGGCCTGCCGACGACCTGGCTGCTCACCGAGGCCGGCACGGTCAAGTTCGACCTGGACGTCACCTTCGTCGACCGGGTCGCGAGTGACCGGATCACCCTGCTCGTCGAGTACGCCCTGGACGTCTGGGATCCGGCTACCGCCCGCGGCCTCGCCGACCGGCTGGCCGCCCTCCTCGACGCGCTCGCGCGGGAGCCGGACCGCCCTGTCGGCCGCCTCGACCTGCTCGGCCCGGCAGCTGTCGGTGCCCGGGGCGATGCGCGGGAGCAGGCGCGGCGCGGGCTCGCCGGCCCGCGCCGCGAACCCGCGCGGCCCACCGCCGTGGAGTTGTTCGCCGCTGCAGCCGCCGCCGTCCCGCATGTCCCGGCGCTGGTCACCGGGGGCGAGGAGCTGACCTTCGCCGAGCTGTCGGCGCGGGTCGACGCCATCGCCGCCCTGGTCGCCGGCCGCGGCGCCGGTCCCGAGGATGTCGTCGCCCTCGCGCTGCCACGGGCCCGGATGGTGCCCGCCCTCCTCGGCGTCATGGCGGCCGGCGCGGCGTACCTGCCGCTCGACACCGACCACTCCGCCGAGCGGCTCTCCTTCCTGCTCACCGACGCCGCACCGCGGCTCGTGCTCACCACTGCGGCACTCGCCGGACGGCTCCCGGCGATCAACGCCGAGGCCGACTCCGCCGTCAGCCCCGACGCCGGCTCCGGCTCCGGAAGCGGCTCCGGCACCGAGGTGATCGTGCTCGACGACCCGGCTGTCGCCGCGGAGATCGCGGCGGGTACCGGCGGCCGCTCCGCCGTGCCGGCGGGCCGGCCGCTGCCGCGGCCGGACAACGCCGCCTATGTGATCTACACCTCCGGAACGACGGGACGTCCGAAGGCCGTCGTCGGCACGCACCGGGGGCTGGCGAACCTGTTCGCCGCGCACCGGGCGGACCTGATCGGCCCGGCGGTGGCCAGCCGCGGTGACGGGGAGCCGTGGCGCGCCGTCCACGCCGCGTCGTTCAGCTTCGACGGCTCGTGGGAGCCGCTGCTGTGGCTGCTCGCCGGGCATACCGTGCACGTCGTCGACGAGGCGACGATGCGCGACCCGGCGGCGCTGGCCGGGTACGTGACCGAGGCCGGAATCGACGTCCTCGACGTCACCCCGACCTACCTGCGGGAGCTCGTCCACCACGGCTTCCTCGACGGCGACCGGCTGCCCGCGGTGATGCTCGTCGGCGGTGAGGCGACCGCGCCGCCGCTGTGGGAGCGGCTGCGCGCCCTGCCCGGGGTGAGCGCGCACGACCTGTACGGCCCGACCGAGTACAGCGTCGACGCCTACGGGTGGCACGGTGACGGCACTGCCGGGCCGATCGCGAACACCCGCGCGTATGTGCTCGATGCCGGGCTCGGGCCCGTCCCGGACGGCGTGCCCGGCGAGCTCTACCTGGCCGGTCCCGGGCTGGCCCGCGGCTACCTCGGGCGGCCGGGGCTGAGCGCCGGCCGGTTCGTCGCCGACCCGGCCGGCCCCCCCGGCGGGCGGATGTACCGCACCGGCGACCGGGTGCTGCGCCGGGCCGACGGGACGCTGGTCTTCCTCGGCCGGGTGGACGACCAGGTCAAGGTGCGCGGGTTCCGGATCGAGCCGGGTGAGGTCGAGGCGGCGCTGTCGGCGCTGCCCGGCGTCGGCGCCGCGGCCGTCGTCGTCCGGGAGGACACCCCGGGCGACCCGCGCCTGGTCGCCTACGCCGTCGCCGACGGTGTGGGCGGTGCCGCGGGTGTTGGTCCCGGCGTGCTGGATCTCGGCGCGCTGCGGGCCGAACTCGCCCGGACGCTGCCCGCGCACCTGGTGCCGGCCGCGTTCGTCGCCGTCGCCGAACTGCCGCGCACCGTCAGCGGCAAGCTGGACCGCGCGGCCCTGCCCGCCCCGGACGACCAGGCCGGGCCGGTGGGCCGGCGCCCGCGCGGGGTCCGCGAGGAGCTGCTGGCCGACCAGTTCACGGCCGTCCTCGGCACGGACGCCGTCGGCGCCGACGACGACTTCTTCGCCCTCGGCGGACACTCGCTGCTCGCGATGCGGCTGCGCAGCCGCATCCGGGCGGTGTTCGGCGTGGAGATCTCCCCGCGGGAGATCTTCGACGCGCCGACCGTCGCGGGCCTGGCGACCCGCCTGGAGGGGGCCGCGGCCGCCGCGCGTCCCGCCCTGCGTCCCGCCGAGCGGCCGGCCCGCCCGCCGCTGTCGCACGCACAGTCCCGGCTGTGGGTGCTCGGGCAGGTCGAGGGACCCGGCGCCACCTACAACATCCCCGTCACCTGGCGGCTGGACGGTCCGCTGGACGTCGACGCACTGCGCGCCGCCGTCGACGACGTCGTCGCCCGCCACGAGGCGCTGCGCACCGTCTTCCCCGCCCCGGACGGCGTGCCGCACCAGCGGGTCCTCGACCCCGCCGAGGCGCACGTGGCCGTCGACCTGATCGACCTCACCCCGCCCGGCGCCGACGCCGATGCGAGAGCCGGTTCCGGCAGCGACGAGCTGGCCGGGCATCTGGAACGGGCCGCGGCCGGCGTGTTCGAACTCGAGGCAGACCTGCCGGTGCGGGTCACCGTGGTACGGCTCGGGTCGGACCTGCACGTGGTGCAGTTCCTCGTCCACCACATCGCGGCTGACGAGGGCTCCGACCGGGCGCTGGCCCGCGACCTGTCGACGGCCTACCGGGCGCGCCTGCGCGGCGAGGCCCCGGACTGGGCGGCGCTGCCGGTCCAGTACGTCGACTACACGCTGTGGCAGCGCGAGCTGCTCGGCGACGAGAACGACCCGGCGAGCCTGGTCACCGCCCAGCGGGAGTTCTGGCGGCGCGAGCTGGCGGGCCTGCCGGCCGAGCTGGCCGTGCCCACCGACCGGCCCCGCCCGGCCGAGCCGTCCCACCGCGGCGGCGTCGTCGAGCTGACCTGGGACCCGGAGCTGCTCGACCGGCTGCGCGAGCTTGCCCGGGCACACAACGTCAGTCTGTTCATGGTGCTGCAGGCGCTCGTCGCCACGCTGCTGCACCGGCTCGGTGCCGGTGACGACATCCCGATCGGCAGCCCGGTGGCGGGCCGCACCGACGAGCGGCTCGACGAGCTGGTCGGTTTCTTCCTGAACACGCTGGTGCTGCGGACGGACCTGTCCGGCCCGGTGAGCTTCGGCGAGCTGCTCGGCCGGGTCCGTGCCGCGGACCTCACCGCGTTCGACCACCAGGATCTGCCGTTCGACCGGGTCGTGGAGGCGGTCAACCCGCCCCGGTCGCTGGCCCGGCACCCGCTGTTCCAGGTGATGGTCGTGCACCTGCCGGCGGCCGACGCCGCCGGCGGCCTCGACCTGTCCGGGGTCGCGGCCCGGCCGGAGCCGGTGCGCGCCGCCACCGCCAAGTTCGACCTGTCGTTCGACTTCCTGGAGCGCCCGGCCACCGGCGCCGCGCAGGCGGCCACCGGCACTACGCAGGCGGTCACCGGGACCGAGCTGACGGTCGGCCTCGCCTACAGCGCGGACCTGTTCGACCGGGGGACGGTCGAGGTGCTCGGCCGCCGGCTGCGGCTGCTGGCCGAGGCCGTCCTCGCCGAGCCGGCCAGGCCGGTGGCGGAACTGCCCGTCCTCGACGGCGCCGAGCGCGAGCTGGTGGTCGGCGGGTTCAACCGCACCACCCGCGAGGTCACCGAGCTGACCTGGCCGGCGGCGTTCGAGGCGTGCGTCGACCGGGACCCGGCCGCGGTGGCCGTCGTCTGCGAGGACGTCGCGCTGACCTACGCCGAGCTGGACGCGCGGGCCAATCGGCTCGCCCGCCTGCTCACCGCCCGCGGCGCCGGGCCGGAGTCGGTGGTGGCCGTGGCGGTCCCGCGTTCGGCCGACCTGGTCGTGGCGCTGCTGGGGGTACTGAAGGCGGGGGCGGCCTACCTGCCCCTCGACCTGGACCACCCGGCCGACCGGGTCGCCTTCATGATCGGCGACGCGGGTGCCCGGCTCGTGGTCTCCTCGCGGGGCCACGCCGAGGAGCTGATCGCCCTCGGCGGCCTGGGCCCGGACGGAGAGCGCCCCGAGCTGGTGCTCCTCGACGATCCCGAGACGATCGCCGCGCTCGCCGTCTGCGAGCCGACCCGGCCGGCCACCGCCCCCACCGGGCTCGACAGCGCCGCCTACGTGATCTACACGTCGGGGTCGACGGGACGTCCCAAGGGCGTCATCGCCACCCACGAGGGCATCGGCAGCCTGGTCGCGACAGCCGTGGACCGGCTGGGGGTGGACCGGGCGTCGCGGGTCGTGCAGTTCGCCTCGGTCGGGTTCGACGTCACCGTGTTCGACCTGTGCATGGCTCTGTGTGTCGGCGGGCGGGTGATCATGGTGCCGGCACACCGGCGGGTCGCCGGGCCGGAGCTGACCGACTACCTGGCCGAGCAGGGCGCCACCCACATGATCCTGCCGCCGGCGCTGGTGGCCGCGCTGCCGGCCGACTGTGAGCTGCCGGCCGGCGCCGTGCTGGTGGTGGGCACCGAGACGGTGCCGATCGAGACGGTGCGCCGCTGGTCGCGCCACCTGCGGGTGGTCGCCGCCTACGGTCTCACCGAGGCGACGGTCAACTCCACGCTGTGGCGGGCGGACCCGGACTGGTCCGGCCCGGTGCCGATCGGTGTACCCGACCCGAACACCCGCACGTACGTGCTGGACGGTGCGCTGCGCCCGGTCGGCGTCGGTGTCGTCGGGGAGCTGTACGTGGGCGGGCGCGGGCTGGCCCGCGGGTACCTCGGCCGGCCGGGCCTGACCGCGTCCCGGTTCGTCGCCGACCCGTTCGGCGGCCCCGGCGACCGGCTGTACCGGACGGGCGACCGGGCCCGCTGGCGTCCCGGCGGCATCCTGGACTTCCTCGGCCGGTCCGACGACCAGATCAAGATCCGCGGCCACCGGATCGAGCCCGGCGAGGTCCAGTCCATGCTGATGCGGCACCCGGACGTCCGGCAGGCGGTCGTCCTCGCCCGGGCCGACGGCGGCGGCCCGTTGCGGCTCGTCGCCTACGTGGTGCCCGAACGGGACGGGCTCGACCCGGCCGAGCTGCGGGTGTACACGGCCGAGTCGCTGCCCGAGTACATGGTGCCGGCGGCGGTCGTGCCGGTTGCCGGCCGGCTGCCGATGACACCCAACGGCAAGCTCGACCGAGCGGCGCTGCCCGTGCCCGACTTCGCCGCCTCGGCGGCGGGACGGGCCCCCGCCTCCGCGGCGGAGGAGCGGCTGTGCGCGCTGTTCGCCGAGGTCCTCGGGCTGCGGGGCGGCGGCGGGACACCGGCGGTCGGCGCCGAGGACGACTTCTTCGCCCTCGGCGGCGACAGCATCATCGCGATGCAGCTGGTGAGCCGGCTGCGCCGGGACGGGCACGACGTCCGGCCGGCGCAGGTGTTCCGGCACCGCACCCCCGCCGCGCTCGCTGCGGCGCTCGGCCTGCCCGCCGGAACGGGCGGAACGGGCGGAACGAGCGCCGCCGGCCAGCCGGGTGACGGGGTCGGTGTGGTGCCACCGACGCCCCCGCTGCTCGCGCTGCGGGCCACCGGCGCGGGCGTGGAGAGGTTCTCGTCGCCGATCCTCCTGCAGGTCCCGGGCACGGTCACCCTGCCTGTGCTGGGTGCCGCGCTGGCCGCGCTGGCCGAGCGGCACGACCTGTTGCGGGCGCGCCTGGTGCGCCCGTCCCGCAGCCCGCTGCCCGACGGGTGGCCGGCGGTCAGCCCCGACGGCGGCGAGGCGTGGTATCTCGACGTCCCGCCGGCGGGCGCCGACGGCGCCGTCGGTGTCGGCGGCTGGCTGCGGCGGGTCGAGGTGGGCACCGGTGACGACCTCGGCCGGCTGCTCGCCGACGAGGCCCGGCGGGCGGACGGCGAGCTGGACCCGGACGGCGGTGAGATGGTCCGCGCGGTCTGGTTCGACGCCGGGCGCGACACCCCGGGCCGGCTGCTGATCCTGGTGCACCACCTGGTGATCGACGGCGTGTCCTGGCGGATCCTGCTCGACGATCTCGCCGCCGCCTGGCGGACGCTCGCCGGTGGCGGGATCCCGGTGCTGCCGGCGGTGCCGACGTCCTACCGTCGCTGGGCCACGGAGATCACCGAGCGGGCCGGTGGCACCGCCTGCGAGGCGGAGCTGGCCTTCTGGCTGGCGACGGTCGAGGGCGGCGCCCCGCTGCCGTCACGCCCGGCCGGCCCGGTGCCGGCCCTCCCACCCGCCGGTGTGGCGCTGCGGACCGAGCCCGCCGCCGATCATCGGCCGGAGCTGGGTGCCGGGGGCGCGGTGACCGTGACCGTTCCCGCCGGCTGGGCCGGTGATGTTCTGACCACTGCGCCTGCCGCGTGGAAGGCCGGCGTCGACGACGTCCTGCTCACCGCGCTCGCGCTGGCGGTCGCCGACTGCCGCCGCCGCTGGGTCGCAGACGGAGCGGGCGAGGCGGACAGCGCGGCCGGCGCCGGCGCGGGCGGGATCGTCGTGGCGTTGCAGAGCCACGGCCGCGGGGAGCCGACCGCCGCGGACGCGGACCTGACCCGCACCGTGGGCTGGTTCGCCGACGTCTACCCGCTCTGCCTCGACCAGCGCCCGGTCGACCTCGACGCGGGCGAGAGCGGGCCCGTCCCCGCCGCCGCGCCGCACACCCCGCCGGACGTCCGGTCGCACCATCCGCTGGACGTCCCGTCCGATGTTCCTCTGGACGACGAGCTCGGCGCGGCCCTCGACGCCGCGGTGGCGGACGTCCAGCGGCGGCGGGCCGCGGTGCCCGGCGCCGGTGGCGGCTACGGGCTGCTGCGCCACCTCAACCCGCGCACGGCACCGGTGCTCGCCCGGGCGACGCCGCCGGAGGTCTACCTCAACTACGAGGGCCGGTGGTCGCGGCCCGAACCCGCTGACTGGGACGTCGCGGCGGAGGACGAGGGCCTGTTCGCCGGCTGGAACTCCGAACGCCCCGGCCCGTTCCCGCTGACAGCCATCGTCCGGGTGCTCGACGTGGCGGGCGGGCCTGAGCTGGTCGCGCGGTGGACGTCGGGCCCCGGTGGGCCGTCCACCGAGGCGGTCGCGGACCTGGCTGCCGCGTGGACTCGCGCGTTGTCGCTGCTCTGCACACGGGCGAGGCAGTTGCGGCAGCACACAAAAACTGTCGTACTCCCTGTTAATTAGGTTAAGCTAACCAAAAATTTCACTTAGCGGATGCGTTGTCGCGATATCGCTACGTAAGCAGAGAGTCGAGGAAGCAGTGCGGGGAATAGTGAGATCGTTGGCGGCGCTGTGCGTCGCCGGCGCGGTGATGGCTGGGGCTGTGGCCTGCGGGGACGATGACGACAGCGGTACGTCCCAGGCCGGGGGAACCACGGCGGCGACGGGATTTCCGGTCACCGTCAAGCACGCTTTCGGTGAGACCATAATTTCCGAGGCGCCGAAGCGGATCATCGCGCTCAGCTATGAAGAGGACACTCTGGCGGCTCTCGGAATCACTCCGATCGCCTACGGACTGAACCCCTACCAGGAGGACGGGAAGTTCCCGTGGCTGGAGGGAAAGATCGACCTCGGCGACAGCACCGCCATCGACACCAGCAGTGACCTCAATCTGGAGCAGATCGCCTCGCTCGACCCCGATCTGATCCTCGCCACCAACCTCTACGGGCTCGAGGACTACTACGACCGGCTCGCGGAGATCGCGCCGACGGTCGCGTACGAGACCGAGGCCGGCATCGCCACCTGGCAGGAGGTGAGCACCCAGATCGGTCAGGCGGTCGGCCGGGAGGCGGACACCGCGACGGCGGTCGCGGCCACCGAGAAGGTCATCACCGATGCCGCCGCCGACCTGCCGGGGCTCAAGGACAAGACCTTCAGCTACAGCTACTACTACGAGACCAACGGCCTCGCGGTGATCGACGACCCCGAGACCGTCTCCGTCCAGCTCTACGGCCAGCTCGGGATGAAGCTCTCGCCGCGGGTGACCGCCAGCGTCGTCGACCGCTCGCTGAGCATCGAGAAGATCGGTGAGCTCGACGCCGACTTCCTGATGATCGGGTTCGCCACCGAGGACCTGCGCACCGAGCTGAAGGCGAACGAGCTGTACCAGAAGATTCCGGCGGTCGTGGACGGCCGGGCCCAGGAGGTCGACGCGTTCACCGCGGGCGCGGTCAACAACCCGACTATCCTGAACATCCCGTGGCAGCTCGACGAGCTGAAGCCGACCCTGGAGAAGGTCGCCGGCACGACCGGCTGACCGCCTCCGTTCCAGGACGGGCCGGGACGTCGGCCGGGCGGTGCGCGTGATCGCGCACCGCCCGGCTTCGTCGTGAGGGGGCCGGCCGGCGCTGCTCAGGCCCGGCCGCCGCCGGCCGGGCCCGGCCAGAGTCGGTCAGGCCTGGTCGGTAAGGTATCCGCCCATGGTGGTGAAGTAGTCCGTCGCCGCCAGCTCGCGGCCGTCGTCGAGGCGTACCGTGCGGACGAGCAGCCCGCGGCTGCGCCCGTGCCGGGCCTGCGCGCCGGCGACGATGACGACGCCGTCCCCCTCGCGGATGAAGATCCGTCCCGGCGTGCCGCCGTAGCAGCCCTTCGAGACCTCCGCGGCCACGATGCGGACCCGCTCGCCGTTGCGGTAGGTGAAGGCGTTCGGGTAGGGGTCGCACTGGGCGCGGACCAGCCGGTCGAGCTCCTCCGCCGACCAGGTCCAGTCGATGAGGCTGTCCCGCTCCGAGCGCTTGTGGAAGAAGCTGGCCTTCGAGCGGTCCTGCGCGGCCCAGTCGGTGCGCCCGGTGGCCATCAGGTCCAGCCCCTCCACCGCCATCGGCCCGAACAGGGCGACCGTGCGGTGGAACAGGTCGGTGGTGGTGTCCCGCGGCCCGACCGGCACCCGGTGCTGCAGGACGATGTCGCCGGCGTCCAGCTCGTCGGTCATGATGTGAGCGGTGACGCCGACCTCGGGCTCGCCGTTGATCAGAGCCCAGATCAGCGGCGCGAACCCGGCGTAGGCGGGCAGCAGCGAGTCGTGGATGTTCAGCGTCCCCAGCCGCGGCAGATCGAAGATCTGCGGCGGGATCCAGGTCCGCCAGTTCGTGGCGACGATGGCGTCGGGCTCGGCCTCCTTGAGCATCGACATGAGATCCTCGTCGTCCGGGCGGTTGCGGATCGCCAGCGGCACGCCGTGTTCGGTGGCGAGGTCGGCGACCGAGTCGTCCCAGATCTTCTCGTACGCGTGGTCGCTCTTCTCGTGCGTCACCACCAGGGCGACCTCGTGATGGGAGTCGAGGAGCGCCTGCAGCGTGCGATGCCCCCAGGTCTGGTATCCGAACATTACGACCCGCATGTCTGATGTCTCTCCTCTGTTCGGGGCAGGCAGGCGGGCAGGCCGACCGGCCTGTGCAGGCGGCGTGGACGGGCGGGACCGGCACGGCTGAGGGCGCCAGGGTGAGCTCGGGTGGCCAAGGTGGCCGACGCGATCCGGGGCTCCGTCGCCACCGCGTGGCTCGGGAGCGCCGGACGGCCGGTGCGCCGGATGTGCCGGGCCGCCCGGGGAACGACGCGCTGACGCCCGCGGGGTTCGGCCACAGTACCGTCTACTTAGGTGAAGTTCACTTATGTTGAACGTCTAGTCTGATATGTGTCAAGCGATCCCGATCGGCGACGGACGTTCCGGGTGCGACGCCGATGGCGTGGCCGACCCCGGGCCGGTCAGTTGCCGGTACCCGCCGGCGGTGTGCTCGCGGCCGGGCCCGTCGGGCCGGGTCCGGGCGACGAGGACACGTCCGGGCTCTCCGTGATCGGCGGGGTGCTCGGGGGCGAGGTCGACACCGGCGGCGTGGTGACGTTGACCGGGGGTGTCGTCTCCACGGGCGGGTTGCTCGTGACCGGCAGCGACTGCGGCGGCGGCGTGGTGGTCCGGCGCGGCGGGCGGGTGTAGCTCGGCCGGTCCGGGGTCGTTGTCACCGTCACCGGGACCTCCGGGGTCGGCGACACGGCCGGGGACTCCGGCGCGAGCGAGGGCGGGGACGAGGTGCCCTCCGCGCTGGTTCCCCGCGATGGCTCTCCGCCTCCGGACAGCAGCAGTGTCAGCAGGACCGCGATACCAGCCACCGCCGCCACCGCCGCGCCGGCGATGATCGCGAGCCTCGGTGACTTCCCGCTCTGCCCCGCGCCGTGGGCGGGATCGCCGCGGTGCTCACCGCGGCCGGGTGTCGACGCCCGGTGGGAGGCCGACCCGCGGGCCGCCCGCTCGCCGTCCCTGTCCAGCGAGAGCAGCCCGGCCGCCATGTTCGCGTCGTCCTGGTCGAACAGGTCCGCCGGGGGAGTCAGCGCGCCGATCTGCGTCAGGTCGTCGTGCGGGCCGGTGGAGGCGGTCGCCCGAGGCCCGGTCGTGGGCGTGTAGCTGACCGACGTCAGGGCCTCGTCCGCCCCGGGCAGCCCCATGACCGGCGGGACCGGGGTGATCTCGTGACCCGGCAGCAGCCGGTCCGTCGCGCCGAGGTCGGCCGCCGGTGGCGGCTGGATGTCGGTCCGCGACAGCGGCGCGGGCGTGGGGGGCTTCGACAGTCCCGGCAGGCTCCCGTGCGCCGCCGCGCCCGCGGCCAGGTTCTCCAGGCCGTCGTCCGAGCTGGCGGGGTCGTCGGCGGGCTCCGCCTGCCGGCTGCGCGGATTCGTCACCACCGCCGGGACGGGGGTGGCGTTCCGCGCGATCGGGGTGAGCCGCCGGCGGATCTCGTCGACGTCCGGCCGAAGCTCGGCGGGGCGGTCGAGCAGATCGGTGAGCAGCCCGCGCAGCGGCCCGGCAAGCCGGAACGGCCGGCGGCGGCCCTCGACGACCGCGCTCAGCACGGCGTAGGTCTCCGGCCCCTCGAAGGGCGGGCAGCCCTCGACCGCGGAGTACAGGGTGGCGCCGAGCCCCCACAGGTCGCTGGCGGGCGTGCCGGACGACCCGCGCACCCGCTCCGGGGCGATGTAGGCCGGGGAGCCGACCAGGGCGCCGGTGCCCGTCAGGGTGACGTCGCCCTCGGTCGCCGCGATGCCGAAGTCGGTGAGGCGGACGCGGTTGTCCCGGCCGAGCAGCACGTTGCCCGGCTTGACGTCGCGGTGCAGGACCCCGGCCGAGTGCGCCGCGGCGAGTGCGTCAGCCAGCGCCAGGCCGATCGCGGCCACCTGGTCGAAGGGCAGCGGGCCGTGGTTCTTGATGGTGTCACCGAGGCTGTCCGCGTCGATGAGCTCCATGACGATCCAGTGCCGCTCGTGCTCCTCGACGACGTCGAAGACCGAGACGATGGCCGGGCTGTGCAGCCGGGCCAGTGCCCGGGCCTCGCGCAGCACCCGGGCGCGGATCGCGTCCCGCTCGGCCTGCGCGCCGGCCATGGGAACCAGGATTTCCTTGATAGCGACAGGCCGCTGGAGCAGCTCGTCCTCGCCGCACCACACGACGCCGGCACCGCCGCGACCGATAGGTGCGTCGAGGCGGTAGCGCTGCGCTACGTAGCGCGGAGTGCCATGCCGAGAAGTGTCGGGGGGCACGCTCGCCGATCTGGCCATCGAATCAAGTCTGACAGACGAATTGGCCGCGGCGGGAGTAACCCCGCTCGCCGGCGGGACGGCAATCGGACAACGGGCGACTCATGCTGCCGGCCGGAACGTCGAGAGGAGCTGACGCATCAGCGGCTCGTTCGCTGCCCACAGCTCCTCGGCCGTATGCCAGTACAGAGCGTATCCATGCCCGTTTCGCACAGCGCCACGGTTGAGCACATGCACCACCGTCCCCCCACCGGAGGCGTAGGTGAACTCCCAGTCGGCCTGCCGTGCGCCGTCAGCCCCGTCGCCTGGTTCGATCCGTACCCGCCGGTAGTCCCGCACCTGATCTCGGAAGCTTGTCTCGTTCCTGCGCCAGGCCTCGATCGCAGAGGTGTTCGCCCTCGCGATACTTCCGATGCGCATGAAGGTACCAGTAGCAGTATCCACGAAGTCCGCATTCCCCACCCCGCCGCGGCCCGGCCGGCGTTCCCACGTCGCCGGGTAGGCGACCGACCAGCCGCTCGGATCCTCGTAGGACACCCATCCCGACGCCGGAACGGCCGGGGTGGAATCGGTGGCGACGACGTCGCTGTTCCCGTCTGCCGCGCTGCCGGAGTCCACCTCCCCGGCCGCAGCCGGGCCTGGCCCGGGGGCCTCCTCGCCGCCGCCGCGCAGGGCGAGAAAGATCACTGCGAGGAGCACGGCCACCACGGCCAGCGCGATGAGAATCACAGCCCGACGTCCCGCTCCGGAGCGCGCCTCGGCCCCGCGCACAGCGCCGAGGCCCGCATCGTCGCGGTCATCGGCGCTTCCGGCGACCCCGAAACCGGCAGCCGCGCCGGCGCCGGTGCCGGCGTGCACACGGGTATCCGTGATGCCTCCGGCGCCCGTGCCGCGCCCGGGGCCGGCGTCCGCCCCGGGAACGGTCCAGGGGGACGCTTCGCCAGGCTCGGGGGCAGTGGTGGTTCCCGCCGCCTGCGCGGCGGAAGCGACCGTCCCGGCTGCCGCTGGCCCGGCCGTAGGTGGCCCGGCCGCAGGTGCTCCGGGTGACGGGACTGGCCCGTCCGTCCTGTCCGCCGTGTCGGCGGCCCGCGGGCCCGCTTCGTCGGCCGTCGGGGGCTCGTCCTGGGCCGGCCGGGCCCGGGCTGGTATCCCGCCGAGCGCGCGCATCCGGTCCAGTCCGCGCATGCGGTCGAGCCCGCGAGCGCCGTCGGCAGGACGTGGTCTGTTCGTGTCCTGAGCCTGGGCGTCGGCGGCACGCAGCCGGTCCATGGTGCGGATGCGTTCCAGCCTGCTGGTGAGCCGGGTTGCGGTGAAGCGGGGCGCCGTTCCCGACTGCCCGGTCCGCCGGGAACGGACCACGGTGGTGTCTGTCCCGTCCGTGCCCACCTCCGGCGTGTCCACCGCCTCGCCATCCTGTTCCCGGGCGGACCCGGGGGCGTCAGGGCCCACCGGCGCGATGGCGGGTACGGGGAGGGCGGCCGCGGGGTTCAGGACGGTGACGTCCGCGCCGGTCACGTCTCCGGGAGAGACGCCCACCGCGGGCGTCTCTGTGGCAGGTACGTCTGTGGCAGGTGGGTCTGCGGCAGACGCCGACACGGGGGATTCGGGCGCCGCGGATGCGGGTGCGTGCGCGGCGGCCGCGGGGACGGCGGTGACCCGGACCGTCGCGTCGCCCCCGGCGGTGACCGGAGCCTCGCCGGCGTCAGGGGTGGCGCCGGTCGGGCCCGTGGTGGCAGCCTGCCCGGTGAGGATCCGGGTCTCGTCGAGAACCGGGCTGGTCCCGGCCCGGGCCTCGGGCGGCGGGGGAAGCTGCGGGGTGCCCGCCGTCGGTGTGACTCCGGTGACGGAGGGGCGGGACGGCCGGCTGCGCGCCCGCAGCGGACGCCCGCGGCCGTCATGCTCGAGGATCTCGCGCATCCGGGCGCGGGCTGTCGACAGGCTCGGCCGGCGTGCCTCGCTGGAGGCCATCAGCCCGTCGATGACGGGCGCCAGCCGGCCCGCGGCCCGGAAGGGCTCGCGGCGGCCCTGCACCACCGCGGCGAGGACGGACATCGGGTCCGTCCCGGGGAACGGCGAGGTGCCCTCGACGCTGGTGAACAGCGTCGCGCCCAGCCCCCACCGGTCGCTCGCGGCCGTTCCGGAGTCGCCGCGGGCCCGCTCGGGGGCCAGGTAGGCCGGCGAGCCCAGGACCATCCCGGTGCTGGTGAGACGGGAGTCGCCGTAGCTGACGGCGATGCCGAAGTCGGTGAGCCGGGCCCGCTGGTCGGCGGTGACGAGCACGTTGCTCGGCTTGACGTCGCGGTGGACGATCCCCAGCCGGTGGGCGGCCTCGAGGGCGTAGGCGAGGCTGATGCCGATGCGGCAGACCTCGGCCACGCTGAGCGCACCGCGCTCGTCGATGAGCGTCGACAGGGACTGGCCGTCGACGAGCTCCATGACGATCCAGGGCATGTCACCGTCGGCGATGACGTCGAGCACCGCCACCGCGCCCGGGTGGTGCAGCCGGCCGGCGGCCCGGGCCTCCCGCAGGACCCGCTCCTGCGCCAGCTCTCGCTCCTCCTCGCTGCCGTCGGTGGGCAGCAGGACCTCCTTGACGGCGACCTGGCGGCGGAGCAGCTCGTCCGTCGCGCGGTGCACGACGCCGAAACCGCCGCGGCCGATCACTCCGTCGAGCCGGTACCTGCCTCCGACGAGCGCACGCTGGCCGGCGGGCTCGGGAGCGTCGTGGCGCGCGCCTGCCATCGGTGGTCGTCTCCCCTCGGCACTGACCCGGCACTTCCCCATCACATGGGATCACATCCAGGACGGCCGCGGGCAGTGGGGCATGCTGGTCGAGGCCGGTGCGGTCCGACGCGGGGCCGGCCCGGCGCCGGCGCCGGCCGGTCCCGGGACCATCCGGGACGACTCCGGGAGGGTGTGTGGACGACAGCGCCTGGGAGCTGCTGCGCGCCGAGGCGGTGCGGGTGGCGCGGCACGCCTACGCGCCCTACTCGGGCCTGCGCGTCGGCGCGGCGGCACTGGTCGACGATGGCCGTGTGGTCGTGGGCTGCAATGTCGAGAACGCCTCGTACGGGCTGACGCTGTGCGCCGAGTGCGGGCTGGTGTCCGCGCTGCGGGCAAGCGGCGGCGGGCGCCTGGTCGCGTTCGTCTGCGTGGACGGGGCCGGTGCTCCCCTCGCGCCGTGCGGCCGCTGCCGGCAGCTGCTCCAGGAGCATGGCGGCCCCGAGCTGCGGCTCGCGACGACCGCCGGGATCCGGACTCTCGGTGAGCTGCTCCCGGACGCCTTCGGCCCCGCCGACCTGCCGCCCGTGACGGAGGCCTCGCCATGACCGGCGGGCCGGCCGGGCCAGGTGGAGCGGGCGGGCCAGGTGGAGCGGGCGGGCCAGGTGGAGCGGGCGGGGCCGCGTACGACGTCGTCGACCTGATCCGGGCCAAGCGGGACGGAGCCGCGCTGCCCGGCGACGCGGTCGCCTGGCTGATCGACGCCTACACCCACGGCCGGGTCGCCGACGAGCAGATGGCCGCCTACCTGATGGCCGTGGTCTGGCGTGGCATGGCCGACGAAGAGCTGGACCGCTGGACCGCTGCCATGATCGCCAGCGGCGACCGGCTCGACCTGACCGGGCTCACCCGGCCGACGGTGGACAAGCACTCCACCGGCGGCGTGGGTGACAAGGTCTCGCTGATCCTCACCCCGCTGGTCGCGGCCTGCGGCGCGGCGGTCCCGCAGCTCTCCGGCCGCGGGCTCGGCCACACCGGCGGCACGCTGGACAAGATGGAGGCGATTCCCGGCTGGCGCGCGGACCTCGACGCCGCACGGATCCGCGCCGTGCTCGCCGACGTCGGCGGGGTGATCTGCGCGGCCGGCCCGGGCCTCGTCCCGGCCGACCGCCGGCTCTACGCGCTGCGCGACGTCACCGGCACGGTGGAGTCGATCCCGCTGATCGCCTCCTCGATCATGAGCAAGAAGATCGCCGAGGGGACGTCCGCCCTGGTACTGGACGTCAAGGTCGGCACCGGCGCGTTCATGACCTCGCTGGACGACGCCCGCGTGCTGGCGCGGACCATGGTTCGCCTGGGCACCCGGGCCGGCGTGCGCACCGAGGCCCTGCTCACCGCGATGGACGCCCCCCTCGGCCGGACCGCGGGCAACGGGCCGGAGGTGGCCGAAGCCGTCGCGACGCTGCGCGGGGACGGCCCCGCCGACCTGGTCGAGATCACCGTGGCGCTCGCCCGCGCCATGCTGGAGCTGGCCGGCCTCGGCACGGCCGCGCCGGACCCGGCGCAGGTGCTCGCCTCGGGGGCGGCCTACCCGGTGTGGCGCGCGATGGTCACGGCCCAGGGCGGTGATCCGGACGCCGCACTGCCCGCTCCCGCGTTCACGCGGGTCGTGCCCGCGTCCGCCAGCGGCTACCTCAGCAGGCTGGACGCCCGGGCGGTCGGCGTCGCCGCCTGGCGCCTCGGCGCGGGCCGCGCGCGCAAGGAGGACCCGGTGTCGCCGTCGGCCGGCCTGCGCTGGTTCGCGGCGGTGGGGGAGGAGGTCCGTGCCGGCGCCCCGCTGTTCGAGCTCCACAGCGACGACGAGACGACCTTCCCGCGGGCGCTGGCCGCCCTGGACGGCGCGGTCACGATCAGCACCGCCCCGCCCGCGGCCGCCCCGCTGGTCCTCGCGCACGTCCGCTGACCACACACCGGCACTCGCCCCGCCCTCTGGCCGCACGCGTCCGGCACTCGTCCGACACCCGGGCGGCACATGCCCGGGGTGCGGCGGCGCCGCGGCCGCAAAGGCGACGGCGGAGGCCCCGGTGGTGGACTACCGTGCGGGAACGACCTGGTCAGGCCAGGTCAGCCGACCGGCGGGGCGGCGCGGGGCGGCTTGGGCACGCGTGAAGCGGGGTGGTTGACGTGATCACCGAGGCCGAGATCCGGCAGGTACCGAAGGTCCTGCTGCACGACCATCTGGACGGTGGGCTGCGGCCCGAGACCGTCGTCGAACTGGCGGACACCACCGGCTACACCAGCCTGCCGACCACGGATCCGGACAAGCTGGCCACCTGGTTCCGCGGCGGGGCGCACACCGGCTCGCTGGTGCGCTACCTGGAGACGTTCAGCCACACGGTGGGCGTCATGCAGACCGCGGACGCACTCGCCAGAGTCGCCCGCGAGTGCGCCGAGGACCTCGCCGCCGACGGGATCGTCTATGCCGAGGTCCGTTTCGCCCCCGAGCTGCACGTCGAGCAGGGCCTCTCCCTCGACGAGGTGGTCGAGGCCGTGCTGGACGGCTTCCGGGCCGGCTCCGTCGGCACCAGCCTGCACATGCGCGCGCTGCTGACCGCGATGCGGCACCAGGCCCGCTCGCTGGAGATCGCGGAGCTCGCCGTGCGCTGGCGGGAGGCCGGCGTCGCCGGCTTCGACATCGCCGGCGCCGAGGCGGGCAACCCGCCGACCAGACACCTGGACGCCTTCCAGTACATGCAGCGCGCGAACGGGCACTTCACCATCCACGCGGGGGAGGCGTTCGGGCTGCCGTCCATCTGGGAGGCGCTGCAGTGGTGCAATGCCGACCGGCTCGGGCACGGCCTCCGGGTCGTCGACGACATCACCGTCGACCCGGACGGAAAGGCCACACTCGGCAACCTCGCCGGTTTCGTCCGGGACGTCCGGGTGCCGCTGGAGATGTGCCCGTCGTCGAACGTGCACACCGGTGCCGCGCCCAGCCTCGACCGCCATCCCATCGGCCTGCTGCGCGACCTGCGTTTCCGGGTCACGGTGAACACCGACAACCGGCTGATGAGCGGCGTCACGCTCGCCAGCGAGTTCGCGACCCTGGTCGAGACCTTCGGATACGGCTGGTCCGACATCCGCTGGCTGACCATCAACGCGATGAAGTCGGCCTTTCTGCCGTTCGACGAGCGGCTCAGTCTGATCAACGATGTCATCAAGCCCGGTTTCGCCAGCCTGATTCCCTGATCTCCCGATCTCCCTATGTACTGATCACCGCCGCCCGGTCGCGGAGAGCGGCCGGGCGGGTGGGAGGCTGGCCGTCATGGCGATGGATCCTGCCGGTGGCGTCGTGGCCGGTCCGGACGGCGTGCTGCGCTGCCCGTGGGCGCAGTCCACACCGTTGTATGTCGAGTACCACGACACCGAATGGGCCCGGCCCGTCCGGGACACCGCGGGCCTGTTCGAGCGCCTGGCACTGGAGGCGTTCCAGTCCGGTCTGTCGTGGCTGACCATCCTCCGCAAGCGGCCCGCGTTCCGTGCCGCCTTCGCCGGTTTCGACCCGGCGGCGGTGGCCGCGTTCGGTGAGGACACGGTGGAGGCACTTCTGCAGGACGCCGGCATCGTCCGCAACCGGCGCAAGATCGAGGCGACGATCGCCAACGCCCGCGCCGTCCTCGCGCTGGACGAGCCGCTGGAGGACCTCGTGTGGTCCTTCGCGCCCTCGGCCCCCCGGCCCGTCCCACGCACCCTCGCGGACGTGCCGGCGATCACCGACGAATCACAGTCGCTGGCCAGGGCGCTTCGCCGCCGGGGCTTCGTCTTCATCGGCCCGACCACCGCCTACGCACTCATGCAGGCGTGTGGGCTGGTGGACGACCACCTCGCCGGCTGCGTCGCCCGCACCACCACTGCCACCACGACCACCACCACCGCGCCGCACAGTTAGCCGCGGAAGGGCGCCGGCAGACGACCATGCTCACCCCGCCGCTGGTCTCCCGCGGCGACGCCCCGGGTCAGGTCATCCAGCTGCGCGGGCCGAAGGTCTGCACGGAGCGGGCGGCGACCCGGGACGCCTCGCCGAGCGATCCGACCAGCTCGTCGGTCGCGAGCGCACCGTGGGCCATCAGCCAGGCGAACGCGCCGTGGAAGACGTCACCGGCGCCCAGGGTGTCGCGGGCGGTCACCACCGGAGGCAGGACGTAGCCGCGCCGGTCGGTGGTCGCCCAGCGGATCGGCCCCGGCCCGTCGGTCACCGCGACGAAGAACGGCCCGTACCGCAGCAGCAGGTCCAGAATGTCCGCGGCCGGGTCGAAGCCCGGTGGCCGGAAGGCGGTGGAGCAGATCACCACGTCGACGAACGGCAGGATCTGCTCGGTGCCCGGCTTCCAGCTGCCGCCGTCGAGCAGGACCGGGGGGCCACCGCCGCGCAGCGTCCGCAGCAGGCCGACCGCGGCGTCCACCTGGTGGCCGTCCACGAGCACCACGTCGGCGTCGGCGACGGCTGCCGCCGCGGCGGTGTTCGCCGTGCACCGCGGCACCATGCCGTGGGTGGACGTCACGGCCCGCTCCCCGGTCACGGAGGTCACCATCACCGCCGACATGGGCAGCGCGTAGGACATCAGGGACGCCCCGGTCGGGTGGGCCGCGGCCACCTTCGGCCCGGCGGGCCCGCTTCCGGCGGGCGCTCCCGCGGCCCCGCTGTGCCCGCCCGCACCGCCGTGCCCGTTAACACCGCCAGGGCCGCCGGCACCGCCGTAGCCGGGGTGCCCGCCGTGCCCTGGGTACGCGCCGTGCCCGGCACCGTTGTGCCCGGCACCGTTGTGCCCGGCACTGCCGGGCCCGCCCAGGCCGCTGTGCCCGAGGGTGCCGCCGTGGCCGACCGGGCCGAGGGGAGCGCCGCCGGGCGCCACCGGCCCTGGCAGGCCCCGGCCGGAGCGGATGCCGCTGGCCCTGACCACCGCTGGCTTGTGCAGCCGGCCGGGCCGGCCGCTGTGCGGCCCGCCGCCGGCGGTCGCGCCCGGTGCGGCGAGTGCCCCGTAGGGACCCGCAGCCGGGTCGGTGCCGGCCCCGGCGCCGCTCGGTTCCGGCACCAGTTCGATGTGTCGGACCCCGGAGCGGGCCAGATCGTCGTGCACCAGCGCCGCGGCCGGCGAGGTGCCGATCGCGCTCACCAGACAGGCCCGTCCGCCGAGGTAGGCGAACGTGACCGCCGCGTTCGTCGCCGGCCCACCCGCGTTCATCACGAAATCCCGGGCCACACACTTCTCGTCGGCACCCGGAAGCTGGTCCACCAGGTAGATGGAATCCAGCGTCGTCAGGCCGACGAACACGCCTTTCATGGGCCCATTATCCGGCCTGGGCCGGAGTGGGCGGCCTGTTCAGGCGGGGGTGTCGAACCCGGCGAACAGGTCGCGGGGCCGCAGGACACGGGCCGCTTCCGTGATGGATCCGGACAAGGAGGGATAGATCGAGAAGGTGTGTGCGACCTGGTCCACTGTCAGACCGTTCTCTACTGCGAGTGAAATTGAGAGGATCAGTTCACTTGCACGCGGAGCAACGATGACGCCACCGAGGACGCTGCCACTTCCGGGCCTACAGAACAACTTCACGAAACCATCCGCAATCCCCATCATCTTCGCGCGGGGATTTCGGGCCAGTGGCACCGTCGTGACCTCGGCGGCGATCGCGCCGGAGTCCTTCATCCGCTGGGTCACCCCGACGGTGGCGATCTCGGGTTCGGTGAAGATGTTCGACGAGACGGTGCCGAGGCGCAGCGGGGTGACGGCCTCGCCGAGCGCGTGCCACATGGCGATGCGCCCCTGCATCGCCGCGACCGACGCCAGCGGCAGCACCCCGGTGCAGTCACCGGCCGCGTACACGCCCGGCACCGACGTCCGGGACATGCGGTCGACCACGATGTGGCCGCCCGACCCGAGCCGGACGCCGACGTCGGTGAGGCCGAGACCCTTCGTCCGCGGCACCGAACCCACCGCCATCAGAGCGTGGCTGCCGGTCACCGTCCGGCCGTCGGTGAGCTCGACGAGGACGCCGTCACCGATCCGGCGGACGGACGCCGCCCGGGACCGGTTGAGTACCTGGATGCCGCGGCGGACGAAGACGTCCTCGATCACCCGGGCGGCGTCGGAGTCCTCCCCGGGCAGGACCCGCTCGCGGGACGAGACGAGTGTCACCTCGGCTCCCAGCGCCCGGTAGGCGCTGGCGAACTCGGCACCGGTCACCCCGGACCCGATGACCACCAGGTGCTCGGGGATCTCCTTCAGGTCGTACAGGTGGCGCCAGGTCAGGATCCGCTCGCCGTCCGGCTCGCAGCCCGGCACCTCACGGGGAGACGCCCCGGTGGCGACGAGGACCACGTCGCCGACGAAGGTCTCGCCGTCCGCGGTCTCCACGGCGTGCGGGCCGACGAGCCGCCCCGCCCCGTGCACCACCGTGACCTGCTCGCGCTCCAGATGGCTCTGGATGTCGGCGGACTGTGCCAGGGCCAGCGCGCGGACCCGTTCGTTGACCTGCTCCGGGTCGACCGAGACAACGTCCGGCGGGGTCAGGTGCCCCCGCGCGGTGGACTCCCAGCTGCCGGCCTCGACCGCCGGGTCGCCGTGTGGACGCACGCCGAGCGCCGGCGCCATCGCGAAGTTCGTCATCGTCTCGGAGGTCGCGATCAGCGCCTTGGACGGCACGCAGTCCGTCAGGACGCAGGCGCCGCCGATCCCGTCCGAGTCGATCACGGTCACGGTCGCGCCGAGGGAGGCTGCGACCAGCGCCGCCTCGTAGCCGCCCGGCCCGCCGCCGAGGATGACGATGCGCGTCACGTGTGGTCCTCCCAAAGCTCGCGGTACCCCTCTAGTCTGCCCTCTTCCGACGTCCCTCTCGTTCCGGTCCGGGCTGCTCCGTAGTATCTGCACCGACGTCGGACGACCTGGAGTGACGTCGTTCATCCCGTGACCCATCCTCGCGACCCAGTCCCCGCGCGCCGGCGGCCGCTCCCGGCGTGGCAGCCACCCCGCGCAGCAGCACCGAGCGGGGAGATCGGAAGATCCCGACGATGACGAAGTACGCCGCCTACGCGAGCAACCTCGATCCGACGCACATGAAGGAACGTGCGCCGCACTCCCCGGTGATCGGTACCGGCTGGATCCGAGGCTGGCGCCTGACCTTCGGCGGTGAGAACGTGGGCTGGGACGGGGCGCTCTCGACCATCGTCGAATCCCCCGGCTCGCACGTGTATGTGCTGCTCTACGACCTCGACCGCTACGACCTCGAGCGTCTCGACGTCTGGGAGGGCGCCGACACCGGTCTGTACACCCGTATCCGGGTGCGCGTGTCCACGCTCGACGGCGAGAGCCTGGCCTGGACCTACATCCTCAACGCCTACGAGGGCGGGCTGCCGTCGCGCAACCATGTGGAGATGATCGCGGACGCGGCGGAGAAGGCCGGGGCGCCGTCCGAGTACGTCCAGGAGCTGCGGGGCCGCCCGAACGCCTGAGCGCCCCGCCCGTCCCGGGCCGGCGTCCCGTCCCCAGGCGGTGGCGTCGGTCTCGGAGGTGGCGTCCGTCTCAGGCGGCGTCCGGGTCCGGCCCGGCGGGGTCCGCGTAGCGGTCGAGCAGCTCACAGGCCGCGGCGGAGAGAAAACGCACACCGACCCCGATAGCCCGCTCGTCGACGTCGAAGGTGCCCTGGTGCAGGTCGAAGGTGGTGCCACCGGGGGTGCGGGTGCCGAGCCGGGCCAGGCCGCCCGGCACGTGCGTCAGGTACCAGCCGAAGTCCTCGCCGCCCAGCGACTGGGCGACGGTCGTCGACGCCCCGTGCCCGAACACGGTGTCGACGGCCGCGCCGAAGGCGTCGACGACCTCGGCGGTGTTGACCACCGGCGGCACCCCGCGCACGTAGTCGACGGCGATCTCCGCGCCGTAGGGCGCGACGATCTGCTCCGCCAGCCGCTCGACCAGCTCCGGCGCCGTCTCCCAGGTCTCCCGGGAGAGGGTGCGGATCGTCCCGCGCAGCTTCCCCGTCCGCGGGATGGCGTTCGTGACCGTGCCCGCCTGGACCTGGCCCCAGACCAGCGACAGCGCCGATCGGGGGTCGACCCGGCGGGACAGCGCCGCCGGCAGGTCGACGGCGAGCCGGGCCAGCGCGTAGACCAGGTCCACCGTGTTCTGCGGGCGGGAGGTGTGCCCGCCGGGCCCGGCCAGTGTGATCTCCACCGCGTCGGCGGCGGAGGTGATCGGGCCGGAGCGCAGGCCGATGGTGCCGACGTCGAGCGCCGGGTCGCAGTGCACGGTGATCGCGGCCGTCACCGGCTTGAGCACCCCGGCGTCGATCACGTCCAGGGCGCCGCCGGGCATGGTCTCCTCCGCCGGCTGGAAGAGCAGCCGGACGGTCCCGGGCAGCGGGTGCGCCCGGGCGTGCGCGGCGAGGGCGAGGCCGGCGCCGAGCGCCACCGTGGTGTGCACGTCATGCCCGCAGGCGTGCGTCACCCCGGGCACCGTCGAGCGGTACGGGACGTCCTTGAGGTCGGCGAGCGGCAGCGCGTCCAGGTCGGCACGGAGCATCACCACCGGGGCCTCGGCGTCGACGCCCGGCCCGGCGTCGACGCCCGCCCCGATGTCGCACCACAGGCCAGGCACGTCGGGGAACCGCTGCGGGCTCAGCCCGGCGGCGAGCAGCCGAGCCTCGATGGCAGCCGTGGTGCGGTGCTCCTGGCGGCCGAGCTCGGGATGGGCGTGCAGGTCACGCCGCAGCGCGATCAGCTCTCCCTCGTGCTCCGCCAGCCAGGCCGCCGCGGTCGGCGCCATCGCCGCGGTGGTCCTGTGTGCCATGTCCGCTGTTTCCGCTGTCATCTACCGGGCCGGGCCCTCCGCCGAAATGTTCCGGCCGGCTACCCGGGGGTAACCGGCCGGCCCACGTTCATCTCACTCAGCAGCGTATCGACCACGGCGGTGAGGTCACCGCCGGCCCGCCGCGCGGCTTCCTCCTGACGTGTGTGGCTGGCGCCCGCGTGCAGGACGCGGTGGACGTCACCCAGCTCGCTGGCACACCCGAGCCGGCGGGCCACCGGGAGCAGGTCCTCGACCAGATCCTCGATGTCGGCGCGGACCGGGCGCAGCCCGCCGCGGCCGTCCACCACGATCTCGGCGTCCAGCCCGTGGCGGGCGGCGCGCCACTTGTTCTCCTGCACCACCCACCGGGGCGGCGCGGGCAGGGTGTACCCCCGGTCGAGCTGGGTGTTCATCCGGTCGACGAGGCACTGGGCGAGCGCCGCGACCGCGCCGATCTCCATCAGCGTCGGCAGCCCGTCGCACATCCGCAGTTCCACTGTGCCGAAGTTCGGGTGCGGGCGGATATCCCACCACACCTCCCGAATGGTCTCGATGGTGCCGGCGGCGATCAGGGTCTCCATGAACCCCTCGAACGCGGCCCAGTCGTCGAGCGAGTAAGGGAGGCCGGCGGTCGGCAGGCATTCGAAGATCTGCGACCGCGAGGACGCCAGCCCGGTGTGCGTGCCCTTCCAGTAGGGCGACGACGCGGAGAGCGCCAGGAAATGCGGAATGTACGCCATCAGCGCGTTCATGATCGGCATTGCCTTGTCTGGCGAGCGCACCCCGACATGCACGTGCACGCCGAAGATGAGCAGGCGACGGGCCAGCCACTGCATCTGCCCCACCAGGCGCTCGTAGCGCTCGTCCGTGGTGATGCGCTGCGTCGCGTAGTCGCTGGTCGGGTGGGTGCCGGAACACATCAGCCCGAGACCGCGCCGGTCAGCGAGGTCGCGCAGCAGGTCGACGGTGCCGCGCAGGTCGTCGAGCGCCTCCGGCACCGTCGAGCAGACCCCGGTGATCACCTCGATCGTCGACTCGAACAGTTCGTGCTTGGCCTTTGCCGCGCCTTCGTCGCCGACCTTCGCGCGCAGGTCGTCGAGGATCTCGGACGCGCCGCATCGCAGGTCGCGACTGCGGAGATCGACGAGTTCTAGCTCCCACTCGATTCCCAGGCTAGAACTCGGCGACGACGAGAAGGGAATGTGCACCGCGGCTCCTCCGGGTGAGCGGGCACGCCCCAGGGCGAACCCGGAACTCGGGCAGCGAGCTCTCCGGGCTGGTTACCCAGATCGCGCGGTCGTACCCCCCGACGGATGCCGACAACTGGCCACTTCGTGACCACGCTCACGGCATCGGGCGGCCACCGTTCCCGGAACTGCCCCGCTGAGAGCGATATTAAGGTCACATTTCGTGCTGGTAGCCGTAAACGCCGGAACGGCGAACTTTTTCCCGGCGGGACGACCTACGGCGCCGGCTTCGCAGGCGCGGCAGCAGGGACGCCCGGGGCCCCCGGGGCGACCGGGGTGACCGGCGCGACCACGCGGATGCCGAGCTCGCGAAGCTGCCGGTCGTCGACAGCGGTCGGTGCGCCTGTCATCGGGTCGAGCCCGGACTGGGTCTTGGGGAAGGCGATGACCTCGCGGATGTTGTCCTCACCGGCGAGGATCGCGACCAGCCGGTCGATACCGAACGCGAAACCGCCGTGCGGCGGCGCGCCGTACCCGAACGGGGTCAGGAAGAACCCGAAGCGGGCCTTCGCCTCCTCCGGCGAGATGCCCAGCAGCCCGAAGATCCGCTGCTGCAGCTCGCTCTCGTGGATCCGGATCGACCCCGAACCCAGCTCCCACCCGTTCAGGACCAGGTCGTACGCCAGGCTGCGCACGGCCAGCGGGTCGGACTCCATCTTCTCGACGTCGCTGGGATGCGGCCGGGTGAACGGGTGGTGCCCCGGCTTGGGCCGCCCGGTGGCCGCGTCGACCCCGACGAACAGCGGAAAGTCGACGACCCAGGCGAAACGCAGATCACCCTCGCCCGCCGGCGGGCGCCCCAGGTCGTTGCGGAGCTGGCCCAGCACCTCGCAGGCGGTCTCCCACTCGTCCGCGACGAGCAGCAGCAGGTCACCCTCGCGCGCCTCGGTGGCCGTGACGATCGCGGTGAGCTCCTCCGGGGAGAGGAACTTCGCCACCGGCGACTCCAGCGCCCCCGCGGCGGCGACCCGCATCCACACCAGGCCCTTCGCGCCGAGCTTCTTCGCGCGGTCGGTGAGCGTGTCCAGCGCCTTGCGGTTGTGGGTGGCCGAACCGCCCGGCACCCGGATGCCCTTGACCGCCGGCGCACCGGAGAACGCCTTGAAACCACTGTTGCCGAAGATCGCGGTGAGCTCGACCAGCTCCATGCCGAACCGCAGGTCCGGCTTGTCGACGCCGAACCGGTTCATCGCCTCGTGCCAGGTCAGCCGCTCGATCTCGGGCACCGCCCGGCCGGAGCCCGCGACGGCCGCCCCCGCCGCGGCGAGCACCGCCGCGGAGACCACGCCGAGGACGTCGTCGACGTCCACGAAGCTCATCTCCAGGTCGAGCTGGGTGAACTCGTACTGGCGGTCGGCCCGCAGGTCCTCGTCCCGCAGGCAGCGGGCGAGCTGGAAGTACCGGTCGACCCCGCCGACCATCAGCAGCTGCTTGAACAGCTGCGGCGACTGCGGCAGGGCGTAGAAGCTGCCCGGGAACTGCCGGGACGGCACCACGAACTCCCGCGCGCCCTCCGGCGTCGACGGCATGAGCAGCGGCGTCTCCACCTCGACGAACCCGTCGCCGGCGAACGCTGCCCGCAGCGCACCGAGGACCGACGAGCGGGTGCGCAGGTTGCGCTGCATCCGCTCGCGGCGCAGGTCCAGATAGCGGTAGGCCAGCCGGGTGCTCTCCTCGACGGAGTCGGCGCGGTCGTCCAGCGGGAACGGCGGCGGCGTGGCCGTGGAGAGCACCTCGACCGAGCAGTCCGTCAGCTCGACGGCACCGGTCGCCAGCGCCGGGTTGGCGGTGCCCTCCGGGCGGGCGGAGACCGTGCCGGTGATCCGCAGGACGTACTCCGAGCGGGCGTCCACCGAGCCGTCGACGACGCACTGCAGCAGACCCGAATGGTCGCGCAGGTCGACGAACATCAGGGACTGGCCGTGCTGGCGCCGGTGGGCGACCCAGCCGCAGACCGTCACCCGCTGGCCGGCATTGTCGGCCCTCAGATCACCGCACAGGTGGGTACGCATCGCGGTGCTGTGCGTTCCGGGCGTGCTGGCGGCCGCCGACATTGCCATCTGTGTTGCCATCCGTCCTGTGTCACCGCTGTTCGAGCCTGTGCCACCGCTGTTCGAGGTCACCACTGTTCGAGATGACTGCTGTTCGAGGTGACCGAGCCGCGCTCCCCGACGATGCCACCGAGCTGGACGCCGTCGAGCCGCGCTCATCGCCGACCCTATCGGACGGTGCAAACGATGATCGCCGCCTCCGAACCCGGCCCGCCGGCGGAAGGGGGCGGGTGCCTCGGCGGGAGGTGGGCGGGAGCCGGCTTCGTGTCCCTGGTCAGCGGCGCAGGGCGCGGATGAAACGCGCGGCCTCCGACCGGAGGCGGTTCGGAATGCGCAGGATCTGGCGGCCGCTGGGCGTCGTCAGCTCCACCACGATCACCTCGCCGTGGCGGAGGCCACGGGAGGCAGACACGTCCCGCCGGTCGAAGGACACGTCGAACCAGTCGCCCTCGCGGGGGAAGGGCGCGACCACGAGCAGCCGACGGGTCGTCAGCAGGATCCAGCGGGACATGCCCAGCCGGTGGCCGACGAAGCGCTCCGCCTTCGCCACCGCGCGCCCGCCGCCGCCGGGGTCGGTCATCCGGCCACGGAGCACGACCTCGATGAACTCGCCCTCTTCCAGAGGGACCCGCGGCGGCTTGCGCACGGACGGCACGAGGGACACACCCACAGTGTGCTCCGCGGACGCCGCCCTGTGGCGTGCCGTGCCGCACTCCGGCGTGGTCGGACCGTGCCCGTACAGTCGCCTGGTGGCGGAACGCGGCCGCGCCGGCGGCCCACCCGGAGGACACAGTCACGCCAGCGGCCTGCCTGGCCGACCTGGCGGTGCCGACGGCACTGGCGGCGCGGTGGGGCAGGGGCAGGGCCCGGGGCCCGAGGCGGAGACCGCCGCGGCGCGACTGGCCGACATCACCGGAGCGGTGCGTCACGAGGTGGCCGTCGTGCTGGGGTCGGGCTGGCGGCCGGCGGCGGAGATGATCAGTGCCGCCGGAGAGGACACCGTCGACGTCCCGTTCGCCGAACTCGGCGGCTTTCCCCCGACGGACGTGTCCGGGCACACCCCGGCCGCCCGTTCCGTCCTGCTCGGCGGGCGCCGGGCGCTGCTGTTCCTCGGCCGGGTGCATCCCTACGAGGGCCACGACCTGTCGCGGGTCGTGCACAACGTCCGTACCGCCCGCGCGGCCGGGGCGCACACGGTGATCCTCACCAACGCGGCCGGCGGCCTGCGGTCGGACATGTACGTCGGCCAGCCGGTCCTGATCGCCGACCATCTCAACCTGACCGGCCGCTCGCCGCTGGTCGGCCCGCTGTTCACCGACCTCACCGACGCCTACTCGCCCCGACTGCGCTCGCTGGCCCGCAGCATCGAACCCGGCCTGGCCGAAGGGGTCTACGCGGCCATGCCCGGCCCGAACTACGAGACGCCGGCCGAGATCCGGATGCTGCGCGGCCTCGGCGCCGACCTCGTCGGCATGTCGACGGTGCACGAGACGATCGCCGCCCGCACGCTCGGGATGGAGGTGCTCGCCGTGTCGCTGGTGTCGAACCTGGCGGCCGGCATGACCAGCAAGCCGCTGAACCACGCCGAGGTGCTCGCCGCGGGTGCCGCCGCGGCCGGCCGAGTCGGCGAGATCCTGGCGAAGCTCGTCGCAGCGCTGTGACCGGCTCCGGCTCCACCCGGCCAGAACGCCAGGCAGGCCAACGCCGGCCAGAACGCCAGCCAGATCACCGGCCGGAACGCCTGCCGGAGCCCCTGGCGGCGCGGGTCGCGGCCTGGCTTGCCGCCGACCCCGACCCGCAGGACCGGGCGGAGCTGGCCGGCCTCGCCGCCCTCGGAGACGTCCAGGCCGTCTCGGAGCGGTTCGCCGGCCCGCTGACCTTCGGTACGGCCGGCCTGCGCGGGCCCTTACGGGCCGGGCCCGCCGGCATGAACACCGCCGTCGTGCGGCGGACCACCGCCGGCCTCGCGGCCTGGCTGTGCCGCTCCACCCCACGCCCCGTCGTCGTGATCGGTTATGACGCCCGGCGGCGCAGCGACCGGTTCGCCCTCGACGCCGCCAGGGTCCTCGCGGCTGCGGGCGCGCGCGCCCTCCTGCTGCCGGCCCCCACACCCACCCCCGTGGTGGCCTTCGCCGTCCGCCACCTCGGCGCGGACGCCGGCATCGTGATCACTGCCAGCCACAACCCGGCCGCCGACAACGGCTACAAGGTGTACCTGGGCGGCCGGGAGGAGGACGCCGGTCGCGGGGCCCAGCTGGTGACGCCGGCCGACGGGGAGATCGAGCAGGCGATCGCCACCGTCGGCGCAGCCGCGGACATCCCGCTCTCCGACGGATGGGAGGGCCTCGACCGGTCGCTCGTCGACGCGTATGTCGATGAGGCCGTGCGAGCGGTCGACGGCCTGCCGGACGTCTCGTCGGGCGAACCACCGAGCGCGCTGCCGCCGGACGCGCTGCCGCCGGACGCGCTGGACGCACTGCCGCCGGAACCGCGGCCCGGTACTCAGGAGGGTGGAGGTCCGCTGCTCGTGGCCTACACCCCGCTGCACGGAGTGGGCGCGGCGGTTCTCGACGCGGTGTTCGCCCGGGCCGGGCTGGCCGCGCCGGTGACCGTGCCGGAGCAGCGGGAACCGGACCCGGCGTTTCCCACCGCACCCTTCCCGAACCCGGAGGAGCCGGGGGCGCTGGATGCCGTCCTCGCGCTGGGCCGGCGGATCGGCGCCGACCTGGTCCTGGCGAACGACCCCGACGCCGACCGCTGCGCGGTGGCTGTCGGCGGGCAGGTGCTGACCGGGGACGAGATCGGCCTGCTGCTCGCCGACCACGTGCTGCGCCGGCGGCCCGGACCGGTCGCGACGACGGTGGTCAGTTCCGCGGCGCTCGCGGCGCTCGCCCGGCTGTACGGTGTCCCCTGCGCGGAGACGCTGACCGGCTTCAAGTGGATCATGAGGGCGCACCCGCACCTCGCCTTCGGCTACGAGGAGGCCCTCGGCTACGCCGTCGCGCCGGACCTGGTGCGGGACAAGGACGGTCTCACCGCCGCGCTGGCGCTCGCCCGCGCGGCCCAGCACGCCAGATGCTCCGGCCGGACCCTGCTGGACGTCCTCGACGACCTGCACCGCCGCGTCGGCGTCCACGCCACCGGCCAGGTCTCGGCCCGGTTCGCCGACCTGACCATGATCGGCGCGGCCATGCGCGCCCTGCGAGCCGCCCCGCCGCCACGGCTGGGCGGCCGGGCGGTGACCGCCGTCCGCGACCTGCTCGGCGGGACAGGCGGCCTACCGCCCGCCGACGTCCTGATCCTGCAGCTGGACGGGGCTGCCCGGGTCGTCGCCCGGCCGAGTGGGACCGAACCGAAGCTCAAGGTCTACCTGCAGGCCGTGGTCGGCCCCGCGGAGGTGGCGGCGGTCGGCCTGGCGGCGGCGCGTGAGCAGGCCCGAGCGGAGCTGGCCGTCCTGCGCACCGCCGTCAGCGACCTGCTGGACCTGCTGGACCTGTCACCAGGCTGAGCACGGCGCGGCCGCCTGCCCGTGCCGCCGCAGTCCTGCCCGCGCCATGGCCCCGCTCGTGCCGGACGGGATCAGGCGGGAAGTTCGGCCAGGATGTCCTTCGTCGCGGAAAGCCCGAGCCGGGTGGCGCCGGCCTCGACGAACGCCAGCGCCTGCTGCGAGGTGCGGATGCCCCCGGAGGCCTTCACCCCGAGCCGGCCGCCGACGGCGGCGACCATCGCCCGCACCGCCCGCAGCGATGCGCCGCCGGCCGCGTGGAAACCGGTCGAGGTCTTCACGAACTCGGCCCCACCGCTCTCCGCGGCCCGGCAGGCGGCGGTGATGCTCTCGTCGGGCAGGAGCGCGGTCTCCAGGATCACCTTGAGGAGCACATGCGGCGGCACCGACAACCGGACCTCGGTGATCTCGGTCTCGATGGCGCGCCAGTTCTCGTCCATCGCGTTGGCGATGTCGATGACCATGTCGATCTCGGTGGCGCCGTCGGCGACCGCGCGACGCGCCTCCTCGGCCTTCATCACGGTGAGGTGTGTCCCGTGCGGGAAGCCGATGACCGAGGCCACCGCGAACGAGGGCTCGACGTCCTTCCCGTCCTGCCGGGCACTCGCCGCGGCCAGGTACACGTGGGTCGGGGCGACGCAGACCGTGCCGACCCCGAGCTTCGCCGCGTCGGCGCACAGGGTGACGATCTCCTCGCCGGTCGCTTCGGGGCGTAGCAGCGTGTGGTCGATGATCCGCGCGAGCTCGGCGCGGCGCGGCGGTGCGGGACTCGACGCCGGGCCCGGGCCCGGCACCGCGCCCGTGTCCGGCGCGGGACGGCCGGGAACGGCGGGGTCCGTCGTCATACCTTGCATTGTTGCCCATCGCCGGCCCGTTCCGTCGGCCGGATCCGTCCACCTCCCGGCTAGGAGCCACACCGTGCAGGTACAGGTCGTCGATCATCCCTTGGCAGCCGTGGCACTCACCGTGCTGCGCGACGAGCGGACGGCGCGGCCACAGTTCCGCGCCGCCCTGGGCGATCTGGCGTCGATCCTGGTCTACGAGGCGGCCCGTGGGCTGCCCACGATGCCGGTCTCGGTCACCACCCCACTGGCCACCACCACCGGCACCGTGCTCGCCGCCGAACCGGTCGTGGCGCCGGTGCTGCGGGCCGGGCTCGGCATGCTGCCGGCGGCACTGGCCCTGATGCCGGACGCCCGAACCGCCTTCATCGGGCTCTCCCGTGACGAGACCACGTTCCAGCCCACGGTCTATCTGGAGTCGGTGCCGGCGGACCTGGCGGGGCGACCGGTGTTCCTGCTCGACCCGATGCTCGCCACCGGCGGGTCGGCGCTGCACGCCCTCTCACTGCTGACCGCCCGGGGCGCCACCGGCATCGTCGTGGTCTCTGTCGTGGCCGCGCCGGAGGGGCTCGACGCGCTGGAGCGGAGCGGGCTGGACATCCGTCTCGTGGCCGCGGCGGTGGATGAGCGCCTGAACGACGTCGCCTACATCGTTCCCGGCCTCGGTGACGCCGGCGACCGCATCTACGGCGCCGTCTGAACTCCCGCGCGGCCGGGCGCGGGTCCGCGCCGCGGACCGGCCGCGCCTGGCCTGCGGGCGGGCAGCCGGGCCTGGGTGGCTGGCCGGGCACGCGGAGGGTGGCTACCGCCGGCGGGTCAGTGGCCGGCGACTAGTCGGAGGGCGGGAAGACCGGCGGGAAGTTGTGCTGCTCCAGCCGGCGGTTGCGGAAGTAGCCGCTCGTCGCGAGACCCAGCCCGACGCCGGACAACAGCAGGAAGACGACGATCGTGACCCGCACGCCTACCTGGCCGGGCAGCAGTGCGAACACCACGGCGAACGGCAGCATGAGGAAGAAGGGCCGCAGCGCCTGGCGATACCGCCAGCCCGGGCCGGTCAGGTCGTGTGAGACCCAGGCGCTGTACCGCGGCGGCAGCGTCCCGCCGAGCAGGTAGTGGATCCGGCCCCCGAGCGGCGGCGCCTCGCGCTCAACCACATCGCCGACCACATCGCCGGCCGGGCCTTCGGCTGCCTTGCCGGCGGGTCCCTCGGCACGGCCCACGGCCGCGTCGTCCACCGGTGCGGACGGCGCTTCCCCGATGGCCGCCGGGGCCTGCGCTGGCGCGGCCAGGCCACTTCCGGACCCGCCGCCGGCGGGCTGCTCATCCGCGGGCCGAGTAGCCGCGGGCTGAGATCCCGAGACCTGTGCTTCCGTCTTGTCGGTGTCGGGATGCTGTCCCTGGCCGTTCATGGGCTAGAGCCTACGGACGGCACGGCCGCCGGGGCACGCCACGCGGTGTGGCGCTCCGCGAACCCGGCGGTGGAGACGTGACCGCGGCCCGCGTCCCGTGATCCGATGGCAACCGGATCTGACAGCAACCGGATCTGACAGCAGCCGGCGGCGCCCCCGGAATCGGGAGCGCCGCCGGCGGATGGCTGGTGCTGCGGTCAGTCCTTGATCTCGCAGAGCACTGCTCCGCTGGTCACGACGGCCCCGACCTCTGCCGTGAGCCCGCTGACGGTGCCAGCACGGTGCGCGTTGAGAGGCTGCTCCATCTTCATCGCCTCGAGGACGACGATCAGGTCGCCCGCCTCGACGGTGTCACCGTCGCTGACCGCGACCTTGACGATGGTGCCCTGCATCGGGCTGGTCAGCGCGTCACCGGTGACCTTCGCCGCGGCCCTGCCGCCGGCCGAGCGGCGCTTCGGCGCCCCGGCCGCGGCGGCCGGAGCCACACCGCCGCCCGCGCCGAACCCGGCCGGCAGGACGACCTCGAGGCGCTTCCCGCTGACCTCGACGACCACGGTCTCCCGGGGCTCGGTGTCGGTGTCGGCGTCGGTGCCACCGCTGAACGGCGGGATCGTGTTGTCGAACTCGGTCTCGATCCAGCGGTTGTGCACGCGGAACGGCTCGTCGGCGGCCTCCGGCGCGAACGCCGGGTCGCGCACCACCGCGCGGTGGAACGGGAGCGCGGTGGCCATGCCCTCGACGACCATCTCGTCGAGGGCGCGGCGGGCCCGGTCCAGGGCCTCCTGGCGGGTGGCGCCGGTGACGATGAGCTTGGCGAGCAGTGAGTCGAACGCGCCGCCGATGACGCTGCCGCTCTCGATGCCGGTGTCGAGCCGGACGCCGGGACCCGCCGGAGCGGTGAACGTTGTCACGGTGCCCGGGGCGGGCAGGAAGTTGCGGCCCGGGTCCTCGCCGTTGATGCGGAACTCGATCGAGTGGCCGCGCGGGGCCGGGTCGACCGGGTCGAGCGCCTCGCCCTCGGCGATGCGGAACTGGGCCCGGACGAGGTCGACGCCGGACGTCTCCTCGGTGACCGGGTGCTCGACCTGGAGCCGGGTGTTGACCTCCAGGAAGCTGATCAGTCCGTCCTTGGCCACGAGGAACTCCACCGTGCCCGCGCCGACGTAGCCGGCCTCGCGCACGATCTTCTTGGACGCCTCGTAGAGCGCGGTGTTCTGCTCGTCGGTGAGGAACGGCGCGGGGGCCTCCTCGACGAGCTTCTGGTAGCGGCGCTGCAGGGAGCAGTCGCGGGTGCCGACAACGACCACGTTGCCGTGGGTGTCGGCGAGGACCTGCGTCTCCACGTGCCGTGGCTGGTCGAGGTACCGCTCGACGAAGCACTCGCCGCGGCCGAAGGCGGCGACGGCCTCGCGGACGGCGCTGTCGAACAGCTCGGGCAGCTCCTCGGCGGTCCAGGCGACCTTGAGGCCGCGGCCACCGCCACCGAAGGCGGCCTTGATCGCGACCGGCAGGCCGTACTCGTTCGCGAAGGCGACGACCTCGTCCACGCCGCCCACCGGGTCGGCGGTGCCCGGTGCGAGCGGGGCGCCGACGGCGAGGGCGATGTGCCGGGCGGCGGTCTTGTCACCGAGGCGGCGGATGGCCTCCGGCGGCGGGCCGATCCAGGTCAGCCCCGCGGAGACCACGGCTTCGGCGAAATCCGCGTTCTCGGAGAGGAATCCGTAGCCCGGGTGTACCGCGTCGGCTCCGGAGAGTTCACATGCCTGCAGAATCTTGTCGATTCGCAGATACGAGTCGCCGGGGGTTGTGCCGCCCAGGGCATACGCCTCGTCGGCGACCCGGACATGCATTGCGTCGATGTCGGGCTCTGCATACACGGCGACACTTGAATACCCCGCGTCGCGGCAGGCCCGCGCCACCCGGACTGCAATTTCACCCCGGTTGGCGATGAGGATCTTACGCACGTTCCTCCCGTCTCGTCCGGCCTGAGTCTAGGCGAGTCGGGCCGCACCATGTTCCTTCATTGCCGGAGAAGGTGAAACAACGACTGGCCAGCCACCGGCAGCCGGGCCCGTCGTTACCTGCCGTCTTTCGACGGCTGGCATCTTCCGCTGGCTGGCGTCATCCGCCTGCCGGGGAGCGTATGCCGCCGGTCCGGGCCGAGCGGGCCCATGCTCCCGGGCCGGAGGGCAGCCTGCCACGCACCGAGTGCGCCGGGTCGGCCCAGGTCGACCTGGTCCGGGGAACCGGCGGTGCCGGCGCCGCCCGCGCGGTGAGGACGGCCACGAGCGCGGCGATCTCCTCCGGCGTCGCGTCGCCCCGGACCAGCCGCAGGTGTGGCCGGGCCGGGGGCCCTTCGGGTCTGTCGGCCACCGGCCGCCCTCCTCCGTTCGTCATCCGTTCGTCATCCCTGATCGCCTGACGCCGCGGCACCGGCCTGGTGGCCGGCCGCACGCCCGCTACAGCGGGATGTTGCCGTGCTTCTTCGGGGGCAGCGTCTCGCGCTTGGTCCGCAGCAGACGCAGCGCGCGGATCACCTCGCGCCTGGTGACCGACGGCTGGATCACGGCGTCCAGATAGCCGCGTTCCGCCGCGATGTAGGGGGTCGCGAAGTGGTCGGTGTAGTCCTGGATCAGCTCCGCGCGGCGCTCGTCGGGAGTGTCCGAGCCGGCCAGCTCCCGGCGATAGATGATGTTGACGGCGCCGCGGGCACCCATGACGGCGATCTCGGCGGTCGGCCACGCCAGGTTGATGTCGGCGCGCAGGTGCTTGGAGCCCATGACGTCGTAGGCGCCGCCGTAGGCCTTCCGGGTGATGACGGTCACCTTCGGCACGGTCGCCTCGGCGTACGCGTAGATGAGCTTCGCGCCGCGCCGGATGATCCCGTTCCATTCCTGCGACGTGCCGGGAAGGAAACCGGGGACGTCGACGAAGGTCAGCACCGGAATGTTGAAGGCGTCGCAGGTCCGCACGAAGCGCGCGGCCTTCTCGCTGGCGTCGATGTCCAGGGTGCCGGCGAACTGCATCGGCTGGTTGGCGACGACACCGACCGAACGCCCGTCGATGCGACCGAATCCGACGATCATGTTCTGGGCGAACTGGGCGTGGACCTCGAGGAAGTCCTCCTCGTCCAGCACCCGCTCGATCACCTGGTGCATGTCGTACGGGGTGTTCGCGGAGTCCGGGATGAAGGTGTCGAGCTCGGGGTCCACCTCGGCCTCGACGTCGGCCACCTCGGTGTACGCCGGCACCTCGTCCATGTTGTTCGAGGGCAGGTAGGAGAGCAGGGCCCGGGCGAGCTCCAGGCAGTCGTTCTCGTCCGCGGCCTGGAAGTGCGCGACGCCGCTGCGCGAGTTGTGCGTGTGCGCCCCGCCGAGCTCCTCCATGCCGACGTCCTCACCGGTGACCTCTTTGATCACGTCGGGACCGGTGATGAACATGTGGCTGGTCTGGTCGACCATGAGCGTGAAGTCGGTGATCGCGGGGGAGTACACCGCGCCGCCCGCACACGGGCCCATGATGAGCGACAGCTGCGGCACCACGCCGGACGCCATCACGTTGCGGTAGAAGATCTCGCCGTACAGCCCGAGCGCGACGACGCCCTCCTGGATGCGGGCACCGCCGGAGTCGTTGATGCCGACGACCGGAACCCCCGTCTTCAGCGCCAGGTCCATGATCTTGACGATCTTCTCACCGAAGACCTCACCGAGGCTCCCGCCGATCACGGTGAAGTCCTGACTGAAGACGCAGATCTGGCGGCCGTCGACCGTCCCGTACCCGGTGATCACGCCGTCGCCGTACGGGCGGTTCCGCTCCAGCCCGAAGTCGTGCGAGCGATGCCGGGCGAACGCGTCCGTCTCGACGAACGAGCCGGGGTCGAGGAAGGCCTCGATCCGCTCGCGCGCGGTCATGATGCCCTTGGCGTGCCGCGCGTCCACCGCGCGCTGGGAACCGGCGTGCACAGCTTCCTCGGTCACGGCCTGCAGTCGGGCGAGGCGACCAGCCGTGCTGTGCGGTTCGGGCGTCGGTTCGGGAACGGAAGCCGGGAGAGCCATAGTGCGAAGCGTACGGCGGTCGGCGGTCCACGTGCGCGATTGATGTGGAGACCGTCTCACCTCGGCCACACCGGGGCTCTGGGAGGGTGGTCCCGTGCCTGTAGAGCCGACCGCGTCCGACGGACGACCAACGCCGCCTTCCGTAGCCGCCCAGAAGGCTCTCTCCGCAGGTGAGAGGCCTGCTAGGGGGTCGGCTGGGGCGTCCGACGCAGCGCTCGCCGGGACCCTGGCCGACGTGGTCACGGCCCGCGTGGAGACCGCCGTCGAAAGGTCGCGCCGCCCCCTTGACGCCGCCGCGCTGAGCCCTCTCGTCAACGGGCTCGGACTGGCCCTCGCCGTCGTGGACGAGATCGACTCGACCAACGCCGAACTCGGGCGGCTCGCGCGCGGGCTCCCCGGCCGAGTGCCGGCACTGTCCGTGACGGCGCGGACGGGTCAGGCCGTCCTCGTCGCCGAGCGGCAGACCGCCGGCCGCGGACGCCTCGACCGGTCATGGCAGTCCGCGGACGGCGCCGGGCTGATGGTGTCCGTGCTCGTCCGCCCCGCGGTCGAGGCCCGGCAGCTCGGCTGGCTGCCGCTCGTCGTCGGCACGTCGCTGGTGCGTACCCTGCGCGCTCACGCCCAGGTGCCCGCGGTGCTCAAGTGGCCCAACGACGTCCAGGTGGACGGGGCGAAGATCGCCGGCATCCTGGTGGAGCTCGCGCCCAGCCCGACCGCGCCACCGGCCGCCGTCATCGGCTTCGGCCTGAACGTCACCGCCCGCGCCGGGGAGCTTCCGCCGAACTCGACCAGCCTGCTGCTGCTGGACGTCGACCCCTCCCGGCTGGACCGCACGGAGCTGCTCGGCGCCGTCCTCATCGACCTCGCCGACGCGCTCTCCCGGTGGGTGTCCACACCCGGGCAGGCCCGGGACGAGTACCGCGGCGTGTGCGCGACGCTCGGGCGGCCGGTCCGGGTCGAGCTTCCCGACGGGACGTCGGTCGTGGGCACCGCCACCGACGTCGACGAGTTCGGCCGGCTGCTGGTCGACGGCCGCGCGTTCAGCGCCGCCGACGTGGTCCACCTGCGCTGACCGGCTGGCCCGACCGGCCCGCCCACGCTCAGCCCGCCCCTCTCGGTCTGGCCGACCGTCCGTCCGCCGCGTGCCGGAGCGGGTCCGTCGTGGCCCCGCTCGTCCGGGATGCGACGATCGGGCGGTGGCGTTCCCGGACGACGAGCTGACCGACGGCGAAGAGGTCGCCCTCCACCTGCATCCGCACTGGGGCAGCCTGGTGGTGCCGGCACTCTCCGTCGTCGCCGCGCTCGCACTCATGACCCTCGGCGTGTTCTTCGTGCCTGACGGCTTCCTGCGGGAGGCGGTCCAGTACCTCGTCCTGGCGCTCGGCCTGGCCGCCATCGGGTACTACGGCGTGGCCCCGTGGCTGCGCTGGATCACCACCCACTACGTGGTCACCACGGAGCGGATCATGATTCGTGAGGGGGTCGTGAACCGGTCCGGGCGGGACATCCCGCTGGTCTGGCTCAGTGACGTGTCCTTCGCCCAGTCGCTGTCCGACCGGATGATCGGCTCCGGCACGCTCTCCATCGAGAGCGCCGGTGAGCGCGGGCGGACGGTGCTCTCCCACATGCCGCGGGTCGAGGCCGTGCACGCCACCCTGTACGAGCTGGCCGAGGAGGCCGCCATCCGCCGGCGCTCCGGGGGAGGGCACCCCGGCTGACCGGCCCGGGCACGGGGGTCAGTGCAGGTCAGTGCAGGTCAGAGTGGGTCAGAGCGGGTCGAAGGCGCGCCACCAGGTGAGCAGGCCGGTCGGATCGTCGGAGCCGGCGATGAACCCCGCCTGCTCACGGTCAATGGTCCAGTAGGCGGTGAAGTCGCCGGGGCGCGCGTCGCAGACGAACGTCCCGGTACGGCGGGACGGCAGCAGATACGCCTCACTGCTCGTCTGGCCGTTCTCGCACGAACCGACGTCGACCACGGCGGACGACCGCCGTGCCGCGTCGGCAGCCATCGCCGCACTGTCGGCGTAGCCGAGGACGACCACCTCGGCCGGTGGCCGCCCCGCCCCGGCGACACCGGGAGTACAGCGCAGCGCGGCCGTGACACCGCGTGCGCGGACGTCGGTCGCGCCGCCTGCGCCGCCCGTCCCGCCCGCCTCTCCGGTGGCGGACCGGCAGTCGGTCAGCTCGAAGGACGACAGCCGGTCCCGCAGCTCCTGCTCGGCGTCGTCCAGCGCCGCGGGCGCGGTGGACGACGCCGTGACCGCCGGCCCGGGTGCCGCGGGAGTGGTGCCCGCGGCCGGCGGGGATCCGGTCGCCACCGGCCGCTGCGGGGACGAACCCCGGGTGGCCGCGAGGACGATCAGCAGCACCGCGCCGATCAGCGCGGCCGTGGCCAGCGCCACGATGACCAGCAGGCGCGGCGAGCGCGATCTCACCGGCGGATCGGGTCGAACCCGTGCCACCAGGCGATCAGACGGGCCGGGTTCGTTTCAGAGGCGGTGAAGGCCACCAGGGAGTCGCTGATGCTCCAGAGGGTCACGAACCGGTCGGCGTACTTGTAGCACAGGCGCGCCCCGCCGTTCGGCTCCTGCAGGGACGTCCACTCCTCGGCGCTCTCCCGGCCGTCGTCACAGTTACCGGCGTCGGCGTAGTAGGTCGCGCGGGCGCCGATCTGGCGCTCCAGGGCGGAACGGTCGGGGAAGTGGAACGCCAGCACCTCGATGCCGCCGGCGCCGATGCAGCTCAGGGTGGCGTCCGCGTAGAGGCTGTCGCTCTGCGCCGGTGTGGAGCAACCAGTCATCGTGGCCGGGTTGAGCAGCCCGCGCAGGGTGTCCTCGGGACTGAGCTGCGGTGCCGGGCCGCCCGGGGCGGGCGCGGCGCCGGCCGGGTCCACGGGGCCCGCCGCCGTACCGGTGGGGGCGGGCGCGGCGGACGTCGTGTCCCCACCGCTGTCGGTCCGGGTACCCAGAATGATGCCGACCACCGCGACCACGACGACGACCGCCGCCGCGGCGGCGATCACGGTCAGTGCCTGCGGCCTGCGCGGCGACGACCCGGATCTGTCTGGTGTTCCGGGGCCTGCGAACCCTCCGGGCATGCCAGGCGCACCCGCGGCACCATGGGTGTGACCGGGACCAGCCTGCCCGGTGCGGGCAGGGGGCTCCCCGCCCAGCGGACCGCCCGGCGAGGTGATCCTCGGTGGGATGGCAGGGAGAAGACCACCGCCCGAGGGCGAGTCCAGGTAGCTCGGTGGCGGAGAGGGCCAGGACGGTCCGTCCGCGATGCGACCGGGGGGCGGGAGGGGCGTCCGCCGCACGGTGAACGACTCCTGCGGAGGCGGGGGCAGCGGATGGGGCCCGGTCAGCGGCAGCAGCTCGGGCGCCTCGCCGTCACGGTGCCCGCCGGTGCCGCCGCCGTCGTACTCGCCGGTTCCGTGCGCGCCGGTTCCGTGTTCGCCGACACCAGGCAGCGAGCCGGGCGGGGTCGGGCCGGCGGGCCCGCGGGCGGCGGACGCCGGCCCCGGAGGTGCCAGGCGGTAGGTCAGCTCCTCGGCGGGCGACTCCGGGCCGCCGTGGGACGGCTGCCCGGGCGGTGGGGACACCCCGGGCCAGGCCGGACCGCCTGTCGCTCCCGCCAGGTGCGGCGGCGGCCCGGACGGGCCGCCG